>DATNCZ010000398.1:0-8764 GCA_035553335.1 Gemmatimonadaceae bacterium | reverse complement strand
CCGATCAGCCCCGTCATGACGAGAATGACGCGCCATCGTTTGGATAATCGCTCGCGCTGCTGCAGGATCAGCGCGAGCAGCGCAAGGATTCCGCCTTCACCGCGATTGTCGGCGCGCATGATGAAGACGATGTACTTGACGCTCACGGTGAGGATGAGCGCCCACAATATGAGCGACACCACGCCGTACACATTGTCCGGAGTCCGTGCGAGCCCGTATTCCGCGCGGAACGACTCGCGGAACGCATACAGCGGACTCGTACCGATGTCGCCGAAGACGACGCCGAGTGCGAGAAGCGAAAGCTTGCCGAGTCTGCGGCCGGTCGGCTCTTCTACAGGTGGCCGTTCAGAGATTGCCGGGGCCGACACTAGGCCGCGATCCTCGCGGCCAGCCATCGGTCACCGAATATAGATAGAGCTCGCGTGAGCGGAGAGTGCATAACTAACTAAAAGGAAGCCGGCTACTCCGCCGGCCGTAGCTGCCCTGGCAACCGCCAGCGCAACCGGAGAAACATATAGCAAGCGGAAGGCCGATTGGCCGTTCCGCGCGAATCGGGTGCAACCTACTCAGTTTCGGCACGGAGAGGTGCCCTCGGGCATCAATTCGCCTGCCTTTGTAGCACAAAGTACTTGACTGGATCGTGGACTCTGCTAGAATTCCCGAATATGGCCGGCGTCGACAGCGGCCGGTGGTCAACTCATGCCGCACGCAATCGGGCGCCAACCCCTCACACTCATCATGCGAATCGGACTTCTCTGGACCTTCGCCGCCATCGCCGGAGCACTCGGCGCCATCCTCCTGTTCGATGCACTCCCGGGAATCAACTGGTCCCTGTGGGTTTCCGCAGCAATCGCAGGTCTCCTGATCTATCGCCGACCGAGCCGGGAGACTCTCCGCGTGATGGCTACGCCACTCGGCTTTGCCGTCCTTCTCGCCGCGGGGGCCGCGGTAACTACGACGCCGATCCTGCGCGTGGCGATAGTCGCCATCGTGGCGTCGCTCATGGCGCTCGCAGTGCTGCTTGCGAGCGAACACTCGGCTGCACTGGACTATGGGCCCATCGAGATCATCACGGCTCCCTTTCGCGCGCTCGCACGCACTGTACGTGGCGCCATCTCATCGCTTGCCGTGACCTTCGATTCGATCGGCTCGGCGCATGAACGGCCTGCGCTGCGCGGCGCTGTGATCGCGGCGCCGGTGGTGCTGGTGCTGATGCTGCTGTTCGCGAGCGCAGATCCCGTTCTGGCACGCGGCCGCGACGCCATTTACGGCGTGTTCAGCGACTGGGGTGACATGCCACGCATCGTCTTCGGACTGCTGCTCGGGTTGTTCGTACTGGGAGCGTACGCGGCGACACGCACGACAGGATCGTCTGCATTCGCGCCAGTGATGCCGTCGACCGGCGTCGAGCGAATTGGTTTGACGGAGCGGCGCATCGTGCTCGGTGCCGCGGCCACGGTATCGTGGCTGTTCGTGCTGTTGCAGCTCAGCTATCTCTTCGGCGCGTCGCCCGCGATCGCGGGCTCGGGCGTGACGTTCGCTGAGTACGCGCACCGCGGATTCGGTGAGCTTACCGTGGCCGCGACCATAGCTGCGCTCCTGATAATTGCGGCGCACGACAACGTGAGAGAGCGGCACGACAGTGAGACGCGGAGCGCGATCACGTGGCCCTCGCTGGCACTTCTCGCGGCGGTCGTCTGCATCCTCGTATCCGCGTTCCATCGCATCATGCTCTACGAGGACGCGTACGGCTACACCACGACGCGCGTGTACGTGCAGGCGTACATGCTCCTGGCGCTCGCGATTCTGTTCGTCCTGGCGTGGCACGTGTGGCGCAGGTTCGATGTGCGCGCGCTTGCGCGCCAGGTGATGACGGTCGCGCTCGCGACACTGGCATTTCTCGTCTTCTGGAATGGCGACGAGTGGGTTGCCCAGGCCAACCTCGACCGGTATGCACATACCGGCAAGCTCGACGTCCAGTACCTCACTGGCGGCCTTTCACTGGATGCGTATCCGGCTCTGGTCCAGGCGCTTCCCCGCGTGACGGAGCCCGAGCGCGCGCAGCTTTCGCTGGCCCTCGCGCGGGAATATGCGCGCAGATCCGAGCTGCACGGTACGAGAGCGTGGTACGAATGGAACCTGCGCCGGGAGCGGGCTCGCAGCTTCGTCGTGATCACGCATCCCGCGAATATTCCGCCGTCGTTATAGCTTTCGGTCTGGAGGAGTTCAGATGCCAGACCAGATAGCCCAACAGCCGCCCGAGACACTCGAGGGGTGGTACGTTCTGCACCAGATATATCGAATCGACCGCGAGCGGAACACGCCCGCCGGCACCGCGGAGAGCGACGTCTTCGGACCCGCGAAGGCGGAGGGGCAGGGATGGAGCGAAGCTGTCGCTCTCATCGGCTCGACGTCGGATGTGATGTTCATCCACTGCCGGCCGACGCTGGACGCGATTGGCGATGTCCAGCGCGAGCTCGCTCGGCAACCGTGGATGCGGCGTCTTGTCCCGACGTACTCATTCTTGAGTGTTACGGAGGCCGGTCTCTACCACATGACGGCGAAGATCGCCGACGAGGCGATTGCGCGCGGCGGAACGGTTGGTGATGCCGACTACGTTGCCGCAGTCAAGGCGAAAGCCGAATCGGAGCGAACCAACCCGTACGTCCAGCGGCGGCTGTATCCGCAGCGTCCCGATACGATGCCGTACGTGTCGTTCTATCCGATGTCCAAGCGCAGAGCCGTGGGTCAGAACTGGTATTCGCTCCCGATCGCGGAGCGAAGCCGGTTGATGCACGAGCACGGACTGAGCGGACGGCGTTACGCCGGTCGTGTGCAGCAGGTCATCACCGGAGCGATCGGGTTCGACGCGTGGGAGTGGGGAGTGACGCTGTTTGCCGGCGATCCGCTCGACTTCAAGAAGATCGTATCGGAAATGCGCTTCGACGTCGCGAGCGCGGAGTACGCGGAGTTCGGGCCGTTCTATGTAGGCAAGGTCGGCGCGCTCGCCGAGGTGCTGGGCGGATAACACCGGCTCAGCACGGACGGTCAGAACTGATAGTAGAGGAATGGCGAGTTCGTGCCATTCATAAACAGGTACGCGACGAGAAAGCCGGCAGCGTAGACGCCGGCCCATCGTCGTGTAGTTCCGAATTTGAAATTCCAGGTCTCGGGCAGGAAGGCAATTGCAAGCAACGCGATGCCGATCCATCCGAGGACCATTGGCGTGGCCGGAAGCGACACGTCACGCGACAGCCCCACGGTGAACATGCTCTTGAGCCACCCCGCGGCCATGCGCAATGACGTTGCGCGGAAGAATACCCATCCGATGACGACGAGCGCGAAGGTCTGCGCACGATACACGATCGGAGGGTATCGCTTGAACACGGGATGGAACCACCGGTCGATGATGAGCAACACACCGTGGTATCCGCCCCATATCACGAACGTCCAGCCTGCACCGTGCCAGAGTCCGCCCAGCAGCATGACGATCATGACGTTGACATAGGTGCGTCGCTTGCCCTTGCGATTGCCGCCGAGTCCGATGTAGAGGTAATCGCGCAACCACATGGAGAGACTGATGTGCCATCGTCTCCAGAAATCCTGAATGCCGAGCGAGCGATACGGTGCGTCGAAGTTCTGCGGAATCCTGAGTGAGAACAGATAGCCGAGTCCCACTGCCATGTCGGAATATCCGCTGAAATCGAAATACAGCTGACAGGTGTAGCCAAGGGCCGCGGTCCACGCCTGACCGAACGTGAGTGCGTGAATCGAGCCGTTAGCGTACGACGCGAGCAGGGGATCGATGCCTGCGCCGATGTGATCTGCGATGATCACCTTCTTGATCAATCCAACGACGAAGAAGCCGATTCCGATCGCGATCCAGTCGCTGCGCGGCGGTCCGTCGATCTGTTCGAGGTCTGCTTCGATCTGGCGATAGCGGACGATCGGCCCCGCGACGAGCTGCGAGAACAGACTGACGTACGTGAAATACTCCGCGATGTTGCGTGTCGCCTTGACGCGTCCGTTCGTGACATCGACGACGTACGAGATCGTGTGGAACGTGTAGAAGCTGATTCCGATTGGAAGGACGATGTGCAGCGCTGCAGGTTGCGCGCGCACATTGAGCCAGTCGAGCGCGATTCCCAGATTCGCGGCGACGAAATTGTAGTATTTGAAGAAGCCGAGCAGTGTGAGATCGACGCTCACCGCCCCGATCAGCCATGCGCGTTTGCGCGAACGCGATTCAGTGCCATCGATTGCGAGTCCCGTGACGAAGCTCACGATGCTCGAGAAGGCGAGCAGGATGCAGAAGCGCCAGTCCCAGTAGCCGTAGAAGACGTAGCCGGCGATCGCGAGCAGGACGTAGCGTTGTTGTTTTCCTTTCGAGAGCCAGAACAGTCCGAAGACGACTGGCAGGAACGCGAACAGGAATACGTTCGAATTGAAGATCATCGTGCGGCAACGGTTTCGGTGCTGCCGGTATTCGCATCCCGCACTGCCGTCGCAAGTGAGTGCGCGACGGCGACCGCGTTTGTACTATCGAAGTGCATGCAGTCGTACCAGCCCGTCGGGTTTGGGAGGTTGGACGTGCCGTCCTCGTCGGCCATGGTAACGAGGGGCGGTCTCGCGCGGGAACGGAGATAGGAGACCACCCGTTCGTAGTTCGCGCCGATCGCCGGCTTGGCGCGAAGCGAATCGGCGAGTGCAGGGTTGAACGGCGGCGTCCAGAGAACGATGTGCACTCCTCTCGCGGTCGCCTCCGAGATCAGCGAGTCCAGCATCGCGCGCTTGGAGGGCGCCAGGCTGTCGTACGTCGCGAATTCACTCTGCTGCACGGCGGCGCAGCCGGCGTAGTGTTGCTGCCAGTTGTACGTTCCATCTCTGCGCTCGCGATCGGCCTTGGGGTATCGCAGGATTCCTTCGGCGCTGAACGAGTAGGCCGGTTCCGGGGGATGCCTGGCGTTCCGCACCGACTTGATGACGTCGCCGAGATATGAGACCGTGAGCGCGTCGCGGTACGCCCGCGCAACGACGATCGCGCGTTTGAGCGGACTGTCCACTGATCCGTTGAGCGCAGTCGAGAGGCGCGCGTTGTGTGTCAGCTCGGGGAGCGGTCCGATGTGCGCGTCGAACGACTGCGGGTCGATTCCCACGACGAGGTTGCGAACGCTCGGCGCCTTCGCGAGCACGTAGCGCGCGATTGCGAGATCATCCTCGATCGTCGCGTTGAAGACGCCGAAGTTGAAGAAGCGCTCACGCGTGACGGACGTGAATTCGTCGGTCGGAAGGTTCATCGAGCGGCTGGAGCCGATGATCACGCCGGACGGGGGATCGTGGACCAGGCTGGAATCGAAGAGATCGCCCTTGATCTGGCGGGTATCGAGCTGGAGGGCGGGGAATCGGGTTCCGGAAAACTCCCGGCGCGGATTGACGACCGCGAGTGCGGTGACCAGAACGCCGGCGAACAGTCCGATCCATCCCAGAAATGCCCAGAGAAATCTCATTCCCCCAAGCTTCGGCAAAAACGGCCGGTGGCTGTAACAGCCGTTGCGGCAACATCTTACGTCGCTGTTGTGCCGGGATCGGTCGTGCGGTAACTTTCGGGTTCGTTATCCGGCGGAAGAGAGCCGGAAACGGGATGTGGCGCAGCCCGGTAGCGCACCTGAATGGGGTTCAGGGGGTCGCAGGTTCAAATCCTGTCATCCCGATTGAAGAAATTTCTGATAAACGATTTACGGCAGCCCTCGGCTGCCGTTTTCGTTATCATGAGGTCCCCGGGAACCCTACCCGTGCTCGCTCCCGCGCTGGCGCTCAGCGATTTTTCGCCCTCGCCGGTTTCTGCGTGTCTCCCGCTCGCACGTGTTTTTCGCCCCAGCTCTTCATCGCCAGAAGAATCGGCCCGAGCTCCCGGCCTTTCGGCGTCAGAAAGTACTCCAGCCGGGGCGGGTGCGTCTCATAAGTACGGGTAGCAACGACGCCATCGCCCTAGAGGCTCTTGAGCCGCGCCGAGAGCACGCTCGGCGTGAGGCCGGGAAGCGTTGCCTCGAAGTCCTGAAAACGGCGTGCGCTGTGTCGAAAGAGATCGCGCAGAATAAGAATGGCCCATCGGTCACCGATGATATCGAGTGTCCCTGCAATCGGGCATTCGAGGTCGTATTTCCTGGCCATCGCGTTTCCTCTCAGGCAACCTGGCTTTGTCGCAGCTTTCGCTCTTGACAAACTATACCCAGTCACTAGTAATTAGCTATTCACTAGTATATACATAGTCACATTATCACGTTTTGCAAGGGGTTTGGATATGCCACCGAGTGAAATTTTTCTGACTGATATGGCGCTGGGGTATCTCGCATGGGGTCTTCTCATCGCGACGTACGTATGGCCGCGGCTCAAGGTGATGGATCGCGTGGACGCGCACCGCGCTATCGCGACGTTCAACAGTTTTCGTTTCTTCGGCCTGGTTTTCCTGCTGCCCGGCTTTGTCGGACCGAACTTGCCGGTGGCCTGGGCCACAGCGGCGGCGTCGGGCGATTTCGCCACCGCGTTGCTCGCGATCATGGCCCTGCTCACCGTGCGCCGGCGTTTCCTCTTCTGGTCGCTGGTCTGGGCATTCAATCTGGTCGGCATCGCCGACCTGATCGTGGACACCGTGCTTGCGTCGAACATGGGGTTGCCATCGATGGCTGGTCAGCTCGGGGCTGGCTACGCGATCCCCATTCTCTATGTCCCGGCGCTTTTCTGGATGCACGTTCTCGCGCTCTGGCTACTGGTTCGACGCGTGCGCGCCCCCGGCGGACCCGAACACGTCGCCGTTGGATGACAGACGATATTCGAGCGCCTGAAATCACGACCGTCATTCCCGAGCTGTAACCTTCCTGTCAGATTGGCGCGCTAGCTTCATCATCGACCTTTACCGGAACTCACCATGTTCGGCATCCGCTCGCTGCTCGCCGCTGTTGCGCCCGTCGTCCTCGTCAGCACCGCTGCGATGGCGCAGACGTCCCATTATCACGTCGTGAAGACAATCGAGATCGGCGCTGCGCGCGCCGACTACATCATCATCGATCCTGTCGGGCGCCGGCTCTACGGGCTCGGCGACAAGGTGATAGACGTCGATAACGACTCTATCGTCGGGACGGTCGAGGGAGGAGGCGGGGGCTACGCGATCGACCACGAGGACAACCGCGGCCTGGTGCGCAACGGCACTCTCTTCGATCTCAAGACGCTCGCCGTCACCGGACACCTCGACATCAAGGGCGACGGTAGCCGCTACGATCCCGTCACTCACCGCGCGTTCGTCTGGGAGGGCAAGGACGGCTGGGTGGTCGACATGCGCACCGGCACGCTGGTGTCGAAGACGATGATCGGAGACGGTCTCGAGTCAGCCGCGGCGGACGGGCATGGGAAGCTGTATGCCGCGATCGAGGAAAAGGGCGGCCTCGAGCAGTTCGATACGCGAACACTGAAGATCGAGAAGACGTGGGACGTTTCCGGTTGCGGCCGCGCGCAGGGTCTTACGATGGACACACAGACGCGTCGCATCTTCATGGCGTGCGATACCGATGTCGTCGTACTGAACGCCGACAACGGAAGTGTCGTGTCGCGCGTCCGCGTCCCGAGCCGCGCGGATATGAACTGCTTCGATCCGACGACAAAGCTCGTGTTCAATCCGAATCGCGCCGACAGCACCTTGTCGGTGATCCACGAGGATTCGCCGTCCAAATTCACCGTCGTCGAGAAGGTTCCCGAGGGCGGAGCAGCGCGCACCTGTGCGGTCGATGAGAAGACGCACAAGGTGTATGTGTTCTACTATGAAGGAAATCCACGGCAGGGTGGCAAGCTGCTCGCGTCCGTTCTTGCGCCGTGACGCGCTCCCGTCGCATCTGAATGAACTTCCGGTGATCGCAGGTTCAACTCCTGTGATCGCGACGTCGTAATCCAGAGCCCCGTCAACGCAGATCGTTGACGGGGCTCTCAATCGTCAGGGACCGATTGACAGCCATCTCGGCTCGACGGATCTTGCAGTCCCGGAACCAGCCACTCGGAGCCTGAATCTTGCCTGACGCATTTCAAATTCGACCGGTGCGACGCTCGGATCTGGCCCGGTGGCTGCCGCTCTGGGATGGATACAACGCCTTCTACGGACGCAGCGGTCAGACGGCGCTCGATCCTGAGATAACTCGCGTAACGTGGGAGCGATTCTTCGATGACAGCGAGCCGGTGCATGCCATGGTTGCGGAGAGCCGCGATACGCTGATCGGGCTGGTCCACTACCTTTTCCATCGCAGCACGATCATGACCGAAGCGAACTGCTATCTGGCGGATCTATTCACGGTCGAAGCCGCGCGCGGCAGGGGAGTGGGCCGCGCTCTGATCGAAGCGGTGTATGACCGTGCGGCGAACGCCGGATGCACGCGAGTGTACTGGCAGACGCACGAGACCAATTCGACGGCGATGAAATTGTATGACGGAGTCGCCGAGCGAGCGGGGTTCGTCGTTTACAGGAAGACGTTGTGAAGTGCGGTGACGTGCATGCGCTCCATCTGTCAAACCATCAACGAGGGGAAAGAGAGTGATGAAAGGTTACATCTCCGGCGCAGCGATCGCGGCTTTGCTCGCAGTTGCCATCGCACCCGTGACCAACGCGCAACAAGCTCCGCCCCCGCCCGCGACCGAAGTTGGCGCGGCGCTGCTTGCGATTCCGAATCTGCCGGCGAAATCAGGCGCCAGGCTGACGGTGAGTACTCCCGCGTTCGCGCCAGGC
>DATNCZ010000397.1:0-4126 GCA_035553335.1 Gemmatimonadaceae bacterium | reverse complement strand
GAAGCATCCATAGCGCACTCGCAGGCTGTCACGAGCTATCGCGAGCTGCGCGGCACGCTTCGCGAGCTGGATCCTTACTACCGCAGCGACTCTGCAGCTGGGGACGTCGCAGCGCCCGTCGTTCGTCACCTCAAGCTCGTGCGCGACGAACAGCCGGAACCGGAACACCAGCCCGAATCCTAGTTCTGACGGCTGCCCACGCCGTGACTGACGCCGCCGCGCCAACAGCGGCGAATCGTGTACCGAGCATGAGCGCAGCGTCGCGTCGAATCCCTCCTGCGACGCGGTATATTTCCTGATTCGTGGCCCGCGCAGCTGCGCGGGCGTATCCGCTCGCTCTTTCACGGTTTCAAAATGGCGCTCCAGCACGTCCACACCGACAATGCACCCGCGGCGATCGGCCCTTACTCGCAGGGTGTGATCGTCAACGGAATGTTGTATACAGCCGGTCAGATCGCACTCGACCCCGCCTCAGGCCAGATGTCCACAGGCGACGTGCGCGAGCAGGCCGAGATCGTCATGCGCAACCTGTCGGCGGTGATCACTGCCGCTGGTGCAACCTGGGCCGATGTTGCGCGGGCCACCGTGTACATCCACGACATGGCCGCGTTTCCGATCGTGAACGAGGTGTACGGTCGCTGGCTCGGCGACGCGCGTCCCGCGCGATCCACCGTGCAGGTATCCGCGCTCCCGCGCGGTGCCCTCGTTGAGATCGACGCGATCGTGGCGATCAACCGCTGACGTGAGCGACAGCGTCGGCGAGCTCGTGAGCGGAGCACGCCACGCGGCTCCGGCAATGCGTCATCGTCGAGGAATAGCACGCGCACGTCGCGCGTGCTTCGCGACGCTCGTGTCCCTGCTCGCCGCCGCGCCCGTGCTTGCACAGCGCACGCAGCCGGTTGGAATTGGGCGGACGCCGATCCTCGCAGATACGATCGCCGACACGCTGAAGCATCCGCCAATCGCGCCGCGTCGTGCGATGATTTATTCGATGCTGCTTCCCGGTTTCGCTCAGTCGCGCCTCAACCGCCCGACATCGTCGATTCTCTTTGCAGTGGCTGAGGTGCTCTCGATCGGAATGGCGCGGAAGGCCGCCCTCGATCTGCGCGAGGCGCGAGCCGCGCGCAAGGACAGCATTCCTACGGGATTCACGGCTGACACGGTCACCGGCGTGATCACTCCGACAGGTTACACTCAGAACAGGCTCGTCGCGCGCATCGGTGCGCGTCGAACGCATTACGAAGACTGGATCGCGGCGCTGATATTCAATCACATTATTTCCGGCGCCGATGCGTATGTCGCCGCGAATCTCTGGGACTTCAAGGCCAACGTCGCGGTGACCCCAACCCCCAACGGCGCCGCCATCGGCGCCTCGCTCGCATTTTGAACGGCTCTTGACACAGATTCCGACACACACGCAGTCCGATGCACCCATCGGAGTATTCGACTCCGGTATCGGCGGCCTCACGGTCGTGCGCGAGCTCATGCGCCAGTTGCCGGACGAGGACATCATCTATTTCGGCGACACGGCGCGCGTTCCTTACGGTCCCAAGAGCCCCGAAACGGTGACTCGCTACGCGCACGAGATCACGTCCTTCCTGCGCGATCAGGGCGTCAAGAACGTGGTCGTTGCTTGCAACACCGCGACCGCGCACGCACTCGATTCGCTCCGTGCGCATTTCGACATCCCCATCACGGGAGTCATCGAGCCCGGTGCGCGCGCCGCCGTTCGCGCGTCGGCGTCACGACGCATTGGTGTCGTTGGAACGCAGGGGACGGTGAGCTCAGGCGCCTACGAGCGCGCCATCCATGCGCTGGACCAAGACGCCGAAGTCACGGCGCGCGCGTGCCCTCTGTTCGTGCCATTCGTCGAGGAAGGCTGGCTCGATCACCCCGCGATAAATCTTGTCGCGCAGGAGTATCTGGCGCCGCTGCGAGACATCGGAATCGACGCGCTGGTCCTTGGCTGCACACACTACCCGCTCCTCAAGCCGGTGATCGCGCGCGCGCTTGGGCCGGACATCAGATTGATCGACAGCGCCGAGGAGACCGCCGGCGAGGTGGCGCGCCTGCTGACGGAACGCGGACTGCGTCACGCGCCGCGCGAAGACCCCTCCCGCCTGCGCTTCATCGCCTCCGACGTGCCCGAGCAGTTCCGCAACGTCGGGAAGCGCTTTCTAGGCGCCGCGATCGATCACGTGGAGACTCTCACGCTCGGCTGACCCGTTCCACCGCAGCAGCTCGATCGAGCTGTCGGTTATCTCGATGTACGTAGGCGCATCGAGCCACGATCCCGCGTTTGCGAAGACCTGCCTCCCGCCCACACGCTCGAGCGCGGCAACGTGCGAGTGTCCGTAGACGGCAACGTCCAGCTCGGGTTCCGACTCGAGTCGCGCGTGTCCGATCGCGCGCAACCCCTCGCCTCCGTCACGAGCGGAGTACGTGCGGCTCGCGTTCGAGCTGCCGGACGCGAGCCGCGTCGCCCAGTCGGGATGCAGGCGCCGGAACATTCCGATCGCAAGCGGCGAGCGCATGATCGGTCGCACCATCCTGTACTTCCGGTCCTCGACTTCCCGGAGTCCGTCGCCGTGCTCCACACGTACCCGCCACGGCCCGATCGAGCCCTCCCACGGCCCGACATGATACTCCACACCCACGTCCTCGCGAAGGACATCTCCGCCCCAGCAGTCGTGATTGCCAGCGATGTAGAGGATTTCCGTACCGCTCTCGCGAAGCGCGGCAAGCGCGGCGAGCGTCCGGAAGCCACGCCTCGGAATCACCGTCTTCCACTCGAACCAGAAGTCGAACAGGTCGCCGTTGATTATCAGGGCCGGAATTTTTCCGGTAATCCCCGCCAGATACCCTTCGAACGATCGTTCGACAACGGCGTTCGCGACTCCCAGATGCAGGTCGGAAACGATGTGGCATGGAGTGTTGAGCACGCGACAAGCTTAGCGCAGCGGCGGTATCTTAACAAATGCTCCAGGTGACCGAAGTTCGCGTCAGATACGCGGAAACTGATCAGATGGGCGTGGTTTATCACGCCAATTACCTCGCATGGTGCGATATGGGCCGTACGGATCTCATCCGCGCACTGGGCGGCATGACCTACGCCGAGCTGGAACGCGAGGGCACCGCGCTGGCCGTCGTCGAGGCGCATCTGCGGTACATCAAGCCGGCCCGGTATGACGACGTCATCCGCATCACGACGCGTGTCACCGAAGTGCGGTCCAGGGTCGTCCGGTTCGATTATGACATCGAGACGGCGGACGGTGCAGCCATCGCAACGGGATACACCACCCTCGTCGCAATGACGCGAGAAGGCCGAGGCTCATGCATTCCTGACCATTTGAGGCAACAACTAGAGCGCGTGCGGGTAATCGCCTGACATGTTGCTGACACTCGCGCTTGCTACCGTGCTCTCCGGCTTCGGTGTTCAAGCCGTACGCCCGGTGGTCGCGCTCCGGCAGACCGGCGCGCATCACGCGCAGAAAGCTGATTCGCTCGACGTAACCCTCTACGCTCGCATCCTCAAGTCGGCCGACCAGCGCACGCTCGACACGGCGCTGCTCGCGACCGCGCTGCAGTCGCACGATGCGGAGATACGGCGCGCCGGCGCTCGCACTCTGTCGCAGGTAGCACTTCGACATAGACGCCGCGCGCTTCCATTGCTGCGGAATCTTACCCGTGACGCGGATTCTGTCGTTGCCTCGTCGGCGATCTTCGGACTCGGCCTCGTGCGCGACACGAGTGCGGTGTCCATGCTCGCGTTGATCGTTCGCACATCTGGCGCTGCCGCTCCGTCCGCAGCCTGGGCCCTCGGCGAGATCGGGGCGCCGGCGTCCGACACGATCGCCGCACTGCTCGGCGAATCACGCAGACGCACTGCCACATCGCGCGCGACATCGCGCGAGCTGCTGATTGCGATGTCCAAGATGCGGCCGCTCGCGGTCGCCGCGATCGCTTCGTTTCTGCGGTCTCCCGATGCCGAACTGCGCTGGGCCGCAGCTTACGCGGTCGCCCGATCCCGAGCCCGGTCGGGCGTGAGGGCGCTGCTGGATGCGCCCCGTCCCGACGCTGCATTTCGCGCCGAGCTTGCGCGCGTGCTGAGCAAGCAGATGGTCGG
>DATNCZ010000396.1:0-3477 GCA_035553335.1 Gemmatimonadaceae bacterium | reverse complement strand
CTTCTGCACAAGAATTGATCGCGTTTAGGGCCATCCACGAAGTAAGACGAGGGCATGCAGTCTTGCATGCCCTCGTCTTCTGGTGCCCACGCGTTTACGGCTGAGGCCCCGCGCGCATCCTGCGATCCGGTTGAGGCGCGTAGCAGCGGGTCATGCGAGCTGCTACGCGGCCTCCGAATTGAGACCCGATGGCGCGGGCCCCCTCAGCCGTATGACGGGTTACCGCTGATCACTCGCTTGGCAGACCTCGTAGCCAAGCCCAGTCCACATCGCGGTGCGGATCGAACTCCTGCCGCTTCGACGGAAAGTTCGGCCTTCTGTGCAGAATCAACAAGGCATCGTACGCGGCTGCCCGCACTGCAAGCTGTTCTCGCTCGTCCGTGAGGACATCCAGCAGCACGCGAATGTCGGCCAGACGTGTCGCAGCCGTCGAAGTGGCTGCGATCGCGTATGCTGCGGTCGATCGTACTTCTGGAGCATCATCCGATCGGATTGCGTTCACCGCGAGATCACGCGCCTGCTGGTCCTTCCAGCTCACGAACAGCGTGCGCACGGCCTCCTCACGAACATCCGGATCTGAATGTCCGACCAGTGATACCACCGCGTCTGCTAATTCATCCTTCTGATCAGCACTGAGCTGGCCGAGTGCCCGCAGAAGATCATCTGGGTCATTCCATGCGTACAGATCCGCTTCAGTCGGTCGGGTCATCGACGAAGTGCCTCCTCGGCTGCATCAAGCGCCCGGCTCGCACGTCCGAGCAGCTTTTCGCCTACCGCTCGCACTTCGCTCGAAAGCGCGGGATCAGCCAAGAATCGCTTGAGCTTTCCGATTGTCTGAGCAGTTCCGGCCATTGCGTCTCTTACCTCTGTGACGTGGTCCCATCCGCTTGCGAAACCACTGAGTTCGCGGGCGGCAATACTGAGATGGCCGCGATCGAGATGGCTCAGCTGGTTACCGACTTTCGTACCCAGCCGAGTCAACGTCTGTTCAGCAAAAGTAGCTTCGCGCGTACTGAGGCCGACAGCGCCCGCCGCAAGTGCTTCTTCCCCCGCGATGGGAAGACTAGTTACAAGCATCCCCGCAATTTCGAGCGGTCCTTGTACGGGTTGCAGCAACTGCCCCGTGCACAGCGGAACTTCCGCCATCGTCTTTGGCGGGCACAGGCCGAAGGGATCGCTATAGGACACCGGATCCCCACCCACAAACCCCCAGGCATTCACCCCACCCGCAAGTCCGATCGGATCTGCCTGCGTGAACTTCCCCGTCTCGGGATCTACATATCGGTTCCGCGCATACACCAGCCCGCTCCCTGTCTTCCCTTCCGACTGGAGCGTACCGTAGAACCCCGTCGGACCCGACGTCGTCCCTCCGTCCAGATGGTTCAGGCCATCGGTGAGGCCGGGCATCGGCACACCGCTGCACGCTATCGGACACACGACCATGTCCGTCTCGCCGCGGTAGTTCACAAACGGCAGCACCGCGAGACTTCCACCCTTGTAGATCGCGAGCGGCGAGTCCAGTCCCGCACCATGCACGTAGCTCACGATCCCGTAGCTCCCGCTCTCGCTCGGGCTGTCGTTCTCGAGCGATGCGCCGCTGTCGGCAGCGGTCTGGATCTCGTAGATCAACTGATCCCCATCCCACGCCGAGCGCAACAGCGTGTTGAAGCAACCACCCCACGGCTTCTGCTTGCTGCAGTTGGCGCTGTGGTTCATCCGGGCCCACACACGCCGGCCCAGCGCGTCATACCGGAAGTGTTCGTCGGTCGTGTACGGATAGTAGCCCGGATGGGTGACCGTCGAATCGATCATCACATACGTCTGCTCCAGAAGGTTCTCGTCGTTGTACGAGTAGCTCCTTGCCGTGTTGATGCAGAGTGCATCTCCCGCCGGCGCGCAGTTGGACGTAAAGCCGGGCGTTGGATCTGAGAGATAGTGCGAGGTCGTCTCATCCAGCCGGTTGCCGTCGATGTCGTACGCGTACCGCGTGGTATCGGTGTAGATCCCGTTCGGCGCGAGCATCATGTCGAGCCGAGTAGTGCCAGCATGATAGTTGTACGTCGAAGTCACGCCGTTCAGCTCATGCGTGTAAGCATTGCCAAGAGCATCGACCGTAAATTCCTCGGCAGTCCCACTCATCGTGTTACCGGCGATGACGCGTACGCACCTGGCGACCTCGTCCCCTACAATCGGCTCGTGATCCCGTGCTTCAGCCCGCTCAGCCACGCCGGTGGATGCGTCACCGCTGCTACAATGATCCCGATCAGTGTCACGATCAACGGCTGCGTCGTATTTCCCAGCGTCGCTGCAGTCTTGAGAACTGTCACTACCGTCGCCGGCAACTTCTCGACGGCCGACGGTGAGGCAACGATCGCACCAGCTATCGCAATAATCGTAGCCACGACATTCGTGATCCGGTCCTGAGTCGATACATCACGTTGCTGCATTGTCCCTCCGATTGAAACAAGCTTGTGTGAATCACTTGCCTGTGGACTGCCCGCCAGCTCTCTCACGCCTCCTCCGCGCCACGAACGAGCTTCGCTACCACCACTCCCACCACAGCACCCGGCACTCGATCGATCACAAACGGCTCGTACGCGCTGTTGAACGACGACAGCTCCAACGCAGCCCGTCCACACTTCGTCACGTGCTTCACCACGTAACCATTATCCGCGCACCGCGCGACGACCATGCAATCGCGCGTCACAGCCTTGCGTGTGTTGATGAGAATCACGTCACCGCTTTCGAGACACGGCGTCATGCTGTCGCCCGTAACGGTGAGCGCGAGATTGCCCGCGCCTGCAAATCCGGTTGGCAGCTCCACCCACTGCTCACACGGCTCGTCCCAGATCTCACGCCCGGTACCCGCCGCGACCGCGAGCGACTCCACCCACGGTGCGCAGCGTGACTCCGAAGCCGCTTTCGCCACCTGATTGAAGTTTCCCACCAGTGCGGCAGGACGAACCCTGAACGAACGCGCCGGCAACGCGGCGGCGATACGAGCCGCGCGAATGCGCGCCTGAGCACGTTTCGCGATCTGTTGCGCCGCACGCTCGCTCGACTGCCGATCCGCAACAGAACTTCGCCCATGCACTTCACGCTCGAGCCACGCGAGAAACCGGTCGTTCTCGTACGCGCTGCAATCACCGCTCGCATCCAACGCATCACCCACGAGCCGGATCAATGAATTGGTATCGTCGCCATCACCGGCCTCTTGACGATATGAATGCTTCTGATTCTCTCCGCTCATGCTCTGGACCTCATGCCTTCATTATTGATTCGTATGCCGGCGCGACGCAGCAGACGCGAGAGGTCTCTGCGATCCGAGTCGGCAAGGGAGGACAGGTGCGTGATGCTGTCGCGCATGAGCCGCGCGCGCAGCCGCGACAATTTCTGCTTCGCCGCGTCGTAACCGATTCCGAGCCACGCGGCGCACTCACGCAACGGAACGCGGTGCGCGCTCCATACCAGCAACTG
>DATNCZ010000395.1:0-3577 GCA_035553335.1 Gemmatimonadaceae bacterium | reverse complement strand
TCGTTACGGACATGGCGGTGGACGATCGCTTCGGCCACGATTCGTTATCCATCCCATGATTGGTTCATGCAGAAATTCTACTCGCGCACGCATCCGCGGTGGCGATCGTACGACTATATGCAGCCCGGCGTCTACTTCGTGACGACCATCACGCACAGACGAAACCCGATACTTGGCGCGCCGACGCGGCACGGAATTTTACTCACGGAGACTGGCAATACGGCTCATCGCTGCTGGCTGATGGTGCCAGCCCGATTTGACGGCGTGCTGATCGATCGGTTCGTGGTGATGCCGGACCATGTCCACGCGATTGTTGTACTCCTACGCACGCCAAGGCGCACAGCGAGCCTGAGCCACGTGGTCGGCTGGACGAAACGACGAACATCGCTTTCAATTCATGCAGACGCGGCGAAGCCGCGCGCGCCGATCTGGCAGCGCAGTTTTCACGATCGCATTATCCGCAATACCGATGCGTTGGATAGAGTCCGCAAATACATCGCGGCAAACCCGTCGCGCGCGTGGCGGGCGATTAGCGCAAGGCCATCGCGCACATTCGGTACGCACGCGTAGGGCGCGGATCCTTCCGCGCCCGGCCCATTCAACCGCAATCGGATTTGGATGAACGCAACGGCAGCGACGCGCCTGGCGTTCTTAACGCGTAATCGAAGCAGGATCCGGTTCCTTGACCCCGCCACGATGCGACTTCAATCGCGATGAGAATCCAATGCGATGTCGTTGATTCAGACGTACGCCCCCCGGTCGCCCGAACTACTCCACGCCGGGAACAGCCTTAGTCATCACACACCCAGCGCTGGAAACCTCGCGACGTTCGTCTCGCGCACGATCTCGTACACGGCGTCGAATACGGTCTCGACGTTGGGCTTGGACCAGTAGTCGCCGTCCCGTCCGTACGCTGCACGGTGCGCGGCTGCCGCGAGTGTGCGTGGCGCCGCATCGAGCCAGTAGAATCCGCCCTGCCGTTCCAGCACTTCCTGCATCATGTACGCAGTCGCGCCACCGGGAACATCCTCGTCGAGGAAGAGCACCTTGTTGGTCTTCTTGAGCGATTCGACGATCACACCGTTGACGTCGAACGGGAGCAGCGACTGTACGTCGATCACTTCCACGCTCACGCCGGCGTTGTCCTGAAGCAGACGCGCGGCATCCAGCGCGATCTTGCAGCACGCGCCGTAGGTGACCACCGTGACGTCCGAGCCCTCGCGCAGTATCTCGGGCACTCCGAGCGGTAGCGTGAACGTTCCGATGTTGGATGGTAGCTTTTCCTTCACGCGGTATGCGTTGAGAACTTCGACCACGATCGCCGGATCATCTCCCTGGAGCAGCGTGTTGTAGAACCCGGCAGCGCGTGTCATGTCGCGCGGGACGAGAATGTACATTCCGCGGAGGGTTCCCAGCATCATGGCCATCGGCGAGCCGGAATGCCACACACCGACGAGACGGTGGCCACGCGTGCGCACTATCACGGGAGCCTTCTGCCCGCCGCGCGTGCGGTAGCGTAGCGTCGCGAGGTCGTCCGACATCACCTGAAGTGCGTACAGCAGATAGTCGAGGTACTGGATCTCCGCGATCGGCCGCAGGCCGCGCATGGCCATGCCTATCGCCTGACCGATGATCGTGCATTCGCGAATACCCGTATCTCCAACACGCAGCTCGCCATAGCGAGCCTGCAGATCGACGAATCCCTGATTCACGTCGCCCAGCTTGCCCACGTCCTCACCGAACGCAATGACGCGAGGGTCGCGCTTGAGCGCCGCGTCGAAACAGGCATTGAGCACCATGTAGCCGTCGATGTCGGCCGCATCGTCCGGATAGTTCGGTGCTTCTATCTTCACGGCCATCGCCGATTCCGCGGACTCCGAATACAGCTCGGCGTGATAGCGGTCGTTCATCAGAGCTTCCTGCGCGCGCTTCCACTGGATCAGTGGCTCCGCAACCGACGGCGTCTCGCGCAAGGCGACTATCGCTTCGTGTGCCGCGGCCGCGATCTCGCGTCGCAACGGTGTGGAGCGAGCCGCAAGGTCCTTCGCAATCGTGGTGAGTATCGTCGCGGACGCGTCCGGTGCGTTCGTGGCAGCCGCCGTTACCAGAGCGTGCAGCTCGTCCTTCTCGGCGTTGATCGGCGACTGGTACGCCCGCCACGCCTCGTCACGTCCGGCGCGCGCCTGATCGGTCGCACGCTCCTGCAGCGCGTCCATCTCATCCGCGGTCGCGATCTTCTCCTCGATGATCCACTCGCGAAAGCGCGCGATGCCGTCGTGGTCCTTCTCCCACTTGAGCCGCTCCGGTGACTTGTAGCGCTCATGGCTGCCCGAGGTCGAGTGGCCGTGCGGCTGTGTCATCTCGATGACGTGAACGACAGCGGGGACGTGGCCGCGGCGAACGATGTTGGCCGTGCGCTGGAAGGTCTCGACGAGCGCGGGATAATCCCAGCCGCGAACTACCTCGAGCTCGAACCCCTTCTTCTCGGATGTTCGCTTGAAACCCTGCAGCAACTCGGAAATACTCCCCTTGGTCACCTGCATGTCGTTGGGAACCGAGATGCCATACCAGTCGTCCCAAACGGACAGGAGCATGGGGACCTGCAACACGCCCGCGGCGTTCACGGCTTCCCAGAACACGCCCTCCGCGCACGACGCATTGCCGATGGTGCCGAATGCGATCTCATTGCCGTTGTGCGAGAACTGGGTGAACTGGTGCAGCTCCTTCAGGTTGCGATACAGCTTGGATGCGTACGCGAGCCCGAGAAGGCGAGGCATCTGCGAGCCGGTGGGTGAGCTGTCAGCGGATGACTGATACTGCTCGGTGAGGTTCTTCCACCGCCCCTGGTCGTCCAGCATGCGCGTGCCGAAGTGCGCATTCATGCCGCGCCCACCCGATGCCGGATCGGCGGAGATGTCGGCGTGCGCGTAGAGCTGTGCGAAGAACTGTTGAACCGTGAGCAGGCCGAGTGCGAACATCAGCGTCTGATCGCGATAGTAACCAGACCGGATGTCGCCCGGCTCGAAGGATCTGGCCAGCGCGACCTGCGCAACTTCCTTTCCGTCGCCGAAGATTCCGAACATCGCCCTGCCAAGCATCACTTCGCCGCGAGCCAGCGTGCTCACCTGGCGGCTCGTGTACGCGATTTCGTAATCCCTCAGTACGCCGGCGCGATCCGCCTTGTCGGCTTTCACAGCCCTGGTCGCGATCGCCGCGCCGCCATCTTTGCCTTTGCTCAACAGTGCTCCGATTTTGTCTGCTTACGCCCGTCACAGGAGTTCCGGGAGCCCTAAAACGCCCCCGCCTGGGAATATCGCCAGATTGAGCGACACACCCGGCAGCGAGCAATTTAGCCAGCCGCGTTGCATTTTTTGCATCCGGGGCTGACGCCCGTCACGAATGTCACATCTGGAGGGCCGTAACTCGTTGTAATGCTTGGATTTCGGGCCTCCAGCCTCTAAATTTATCAGGTTATGGTACGAGTCGCCCGGGTCCAGCCAGATAGCGTCGCCGCGGAGCTTGGAATTGTTCCGGGGACGGAGATTCTGAGCGTCGATGGGCGTGCCATTGCCGACTT
>DATNCZ010000394.1:0-4007 GCA_035553335.1 Gemmatimonadaceae bacterium | reverse complement strand
GTGTTGATCCAGAACTGGAAGAATTGATACGGCGACGTGCGATCCGCATCCAGCCATACCGCGCCCGCTTCGGTCTTTCCGAACTTCGCGCCGGCCGCGGTGGTGAGCAGCGGGAACGTAACCGCATGTGCTTCGGCGCCGTCCATGCGACGAATCAGCTCGACTCCGGCGGTCATGTTGCCCCACTGGTCGCTTCCTCCCACCTGGAGCGTGACTCCGTCGCGGCGCCGCAGCGCTACGAAGTCGTACGCCTGCAACAGCATGTAGGAGAATTCAGTGTACGAAATCCCTGCGTCCATGCGTGACTTCACCGAATCCTTCGCGATCATGTAGTTGACCGTGAGATGCTTGCCCACGTCGCGCATGAACTCGACCGCGCCCATGCCGAGCAGCCAGTCCGCGTTGTTGCGAAGGACAGCGGCACGCGGCCCTGAGAAGTCGAGGAAGCGCGACAGTTGCGCACCGATCGACTCCGCGTTGGCCATCACCTGATCGATGGATTGAAGCGTACGTTCGGCAGTCTTGCCACTCGGATCTCCGATCATGCCGGTCCCGCCGCCTACCAGCGCGTACGGACGGTGCCCCTGACGCTGCAGGTGGACCAGTCCCATTATCGGAACGAGGCTGCCCACGTGCAGCGATGGAGCGGTCGGGTCGAAGCCGGCATAGCCGGAGACTGTGCCGGCCGCCAGCATCCTGTCAGCGCCGTCGGTGTGCTGTTGCAGCATGCCACGCCATGCCAGCTCGCCCAGAAAATCAGATTCAGACATCGCGGGTAATATAGACAGTCCCTCCCCTTGTCAGTGCCTTCCAGCAGGTAGTCCGCGCCGCCGCTCCCACGTCAGTCCGTCGGATACCGGCCGCCGTCGCCGGATGTCGGTAGCAGCGCAGGCGAGGTCAGCTCCGCGCCTTAAATTCATCCCATGGCTGGTAGAACCAAGAAGTCCCGGACGGTTCCGATCTGGAAGCGCCACCCAACTGCTTTTCGAATTATCCTCGTCACCGCGATCCTGCTGGTGACGTTTGGCGTCGGGCTCGTGTACAGCGCGTGGCTGCTCGTCTGCCAGGGCGATCGGTGTCCGTCGATCGAGGCGCTCGAGTTGTACACGCCCAAACAGACCTCGAAGCTGTACGCCGTCGATGGTCGTTTCATCGCGGAGCTCGGTACAGAGCGCCGGACGCTGGTGAAGCTGAGCGACATTCCCAAGATCGTGCAGGACGCTTTCGTCGTCACCGAGGACAAGCGCTTCTACGAGCATTCCGGGATCGACTGGTATCGCGCATTCGGAGCACTCGTCAACAACGTCCGGGCAGGGCGCTACGCACAGGGCTTCTCGACCATCACGATGCAGCTCGCGCGGAACATCTTCCCCGAGCGCATTTCGCGCGACAAGACGATCATTCGCAAGATCAAGGAAGCCAAGGTCGCACGCGAGATCGAATCCAAGTACAGCAAGCAGAAGATCCTCGAGCTGTATCTCAATCAGATCAACCTCGGCAACGGCGCGTACGGAGTCGAGACCGCGTCGCAGCGGTATTTCGGTAAATCGGTGCGCGATCTGAACATCGCGGAAGCCGCGACCCTGGCCGCTCTGCCCAAAGCTCCGGAGCGCTACAACCCGCGCCGCTATCCCGATCGTGCAATTCAGCGGCGCAATACGATCATCGAGCTTATGCGCGAGAACGGCGCCATCTCTGACGCTGACGCTAGCCTGGCAAAGGCGTATCCGTTACGCCTCGCGACCAAGGTCGAGTCTGGCGAAACGGCGCCATACTTCGTCGAATGGGTTCGGCAGCAGTTGGACCAGCAGTTCGGCAACCAGTTGTACACGCAGGGTCTCAACGTTTACACTACGCTCGACCTCGACATGCAGACAGCCGCAGAGCGCGCGCTGGAGCGGCAGCTTCGTGCGGTAGAGGGCGGGAAGTTCGGCACGTACAAGCATCCGAGCTACGAGTCGTACATCGCGAAACTGTCCACCGGAGAATCGGGAACCGGCGTTTCGCCGTACCTGCAAGGCGCGTTCATCGCGCTCGATCCGCGTACGGGTGGCGTGCGTGCGATGATCGGCGGACGCGACTTCTACGATTCCAAGTTCAATCGCGCGACGCAGGCGCTCAGGCAACCGGGCTCGACCTTCAAGCCGATCGTTTACGCTGCCGCGATCCAGGCCGGGAAGCCAGCGTCGTACATCATCGACGACGCTCCTGTGTCGGTACCGCAGGCCGATGGAACGACCTGGGAGCCGCAGAACTACGATCTCAAGTTCGAGGGTCCGATGACGATGCGTCGCGGGTTGTATCAGTCCCGCAACATCATCGCCGTCAAGACTGGAATGGAGCTCGGGCCGCAAGTCGTGATCAACGAAGCGCGCAATTTCGGTATCACAACGCCAATCCCGCCTTATCCGTCCATCTACATCGGCTCGGCGGACGTTATTCCGCTTCAGCTGATCGGTGCATACACCGCGTTCGCGACACTCGGCGTGCGTGCCCAGCCGACCGGAATTCTGCGCGTCGAGAATTCGCATCATCAGGTGATCTGGCAGCCCACTGCGCCACGCACGCAGGTGATGTCGCCGGAAGAAGCGTGGCTCATGGTGAGCATGATGAAGGACGTGGTCCAGCGCGGCACGGCGTACAACTCGGTGTGGAACGAGGGCTTTCACATTCCCGCGGGCGGCAAGACAGGCACCACCAACGACGGCACCAACGTCTGGTTCGTCGGCTACACCGCTGACCTGGTCGCTGGAGTGTGGATGGGGTTCGACCATCCGCAAACGATCAAGTCCAACGCGCAGGGCGGTATCCTCGCCGCTCCGGCGTGGACATCGTTCATGACCGAAGTGTACAGCCGCAAGCCAGCGCCTCCGGACTGGCCGATGCCGGCCGACATAACCACGCGCGAGATCGATCCGCATACTGGATTCCTGTGGACGCCGTATTGCGGTGACGCGGCAGTTACCGAGTTCTACCTGCCAGGGACCGAGCCTGTCAACGAGTGCTCGCCGTACACGCTGCCACCTCCCGGCACACCGACAACTGGTGTGGCCGTTCCAGGTACGCAGACTCCGGCGGCGCCCTATCCCGCGAGCGTATCTCCCGCAACTCCGCGACCGACCGTGCCGTACTCCACGCCCTACAGCGCACCGCGGCCCGCGCCGTACAGTGGGGCGCAGCGCCCCGTCGCGCCGGTTCGCATGCCGCCTCGCCCCGTTCCGCCGCAGGTCCGCGATACGGCGCATCACCCCTGATGGTTGATCACTGATGGTGTGCCGTTGATTCGTTATCGCGCGCGCTGGGTTCTGCCGATAACCGCGCCGCCGATCGAAGACGGCGTTGTGGCATGTGAGGACGGTGTGATCCGATTCGTCGGTCCAGGCACGGACGGTCCGCCGGGCGAAGATTTCGACCTTGGCGATTCGGTGCTGCTGCCGGGGCTGGTCAACGCTCACACGCATCTCGAGCTGACAGCGATGCGCGGCTTTCTCGAAGAGCTCGCGTTCGAGGATTGGATCGACACACTGCGCCGAGCACGCGCGGCGGTGCTGGACGATGAAGCGCTGCTGGACTCGGCACGGCTTGGCGTGCTCGAAGGCGTCGAGCACGGAGTGACGACATTTGCAGACACGTGCGCGAGCGGCGTTACGGCGCGCGCGATGCGCGAGTGCGGCGTGCGCGGCATCATGTACCAGGAAGTCTTCGGTCCCGATTCTGCAACGTGCAATGACGCGATGGCGGATCTCGATCGACGCGTAACCGCGCTGCGCGAAGATGAGACCGATCTCGTGCGTATCGGAGTGTCGCCGCACGCACCGTACACCGTGTCCGACGATCTCTATCGAGCCGTCGCGGAATACGCGGTCGCGAACGCTTTGCCCATCGCGATGCACATCGCTGAAAGCGATGCGGAGCAGGCCCTTGTGTGTCGCGGTTCGGGGATCTTCGCCGAGTGGCATGCGCGGCGCGGAATCGCCGTGCGGCCACGCGCCCGGTCGCCCGTTGCG
>DATNCZ010000393.1:0-8299 GCA_035553335.1 Gemmatimonadaceae bacterium | reverse complement strand
ACCGTTTGTGGCGGGACCTTGGGTACGTCGTCGGCGCATTGCTAGCCGGTGTTCTGAGCGACTTGCTTGGAACTGCTACGACAATCCTCATCGTCGGCGCTCTGACTGCAGCGTCGGGCGGCGTCGTCGCGATTCGCTGGCGCGAATCGAGAATGGTTGGGTGATCCTATTTGCCAGCTTTCGCGTGAAAGCTCGAGATAGAGCGTCTTGAGCCGGCTCGGGCACGAACTGACTATCGGGCAGTAACCAGCGCTTCGATCTGGGCGACAACTCGCGACGATGCGACGGCGCCAAAGTAGCGGCTATCGTAACTGCGTGCCGAATGCGACGAGAGCAGCCAAATCTCGTCCGGCGTCAGGATGTGCAATGCCATCGGCAGCCGCGGAAGCGGTCGGCCATCCGAGTCGCGTTCGAGCGGTGCGGAGTTTGAGAGAAACGTCCCATTGATCACGACGCCGCGATCGAAAACCTGGACGGTGTCGCCCTGCGTCGCGACGACGGGCTTCCCCACAGGGGCGCTGCCATCGTCGCAGGCACCAGAAGGTATGTAGCCTCGAGCTCGTCCGAGGTCTGCCGCCGGCTTCGGCAGACACACCAGCACAATTGAGCCACGAGCGAACGGTCGGTTCACGACCCGATATAGCCCCCGAGGAATACTGTCTGTGAGGTTGATACGAATTCCTGCACGGTGCGCGATACCCGCGACCGTCAAGACGCCGACGCCGAGGCCGAGTAGCCAGGGTGAAAGGTGACGACCGAGGCTCATACTTCGACGTTCTCCGTCTTGCTGACCGGCGCGTAGAGCGGATTCGCTTGCGCCCGTGCCATGAAAGGCGCGTCTGCCAAGTAGTTGACACGCCGAGTAAGCAGCGGCGGCATGCCTTTGACGAAGAGCACCTGCTGGTCCCGAGGAAGGCGTCGAACCTCATCGGGGAAGAGAAGTCGCCGGCCGGCTTCCGCCGTCGACCACCCGGCGCCCTGTTGGCGATGAGCATTGCGACCGCGACTTACGCCCGTCGACCGGTTTTCGGTCGCAACATGAATCGTTGCCTCGCCTGTCATCTTCGAGATGTACTCGGCCGTATCCCAATCACTGGTTCCGAATGCCTGAAGCAGCTCGACATTTGCAAGGAACGTCTGCCACGTGTCGCCGTACGTGCTTCGGAGTTGTGAGAGATCTTGAAGGACGAGCCAGAATCGCACGCCATATCCGCCCGCGAGGCCGATGTCGCGCTGAACTGGGTGCATGCGCCGCAGATGTGCGAACTCGTCGAGAAGAAATAGCACGCGCTCCTTCGGCTGTCCTCGCGTGCGAGTGACGGCCAGCAGTCCGCATGCGATCATCAGTCGCAGCCAGCGGGCGTAGCTGTCGATTCGATCGGTCGGCAGGATGAGATAGACGGTTGTTGCCTCTCGTTTCAGGGAAGCAAAGTCGAATGTCGAAGAGCTGAGAACGCGCTTCATGCGCGGACTGTCGAGGAAGTGCGTGTGTGATTGAGCTGTCGAGATGACGCCGCTGCGCTCGCGATCGGCCTTCTGCATCATTCGCGCGGCGGCGCGGGCCACGAGACCGTCGGCGACCGGATTTGAAGCCATCGCTCGAAGCAGGACTTGAAAGGAGTCGGGCGGTTGTGTGAGAAGATCGCGGACTTCAGAGAGATTGCGCAGTGCAGGCTGAGGGCTCGATGCGACGTGAAGAATGAGTCCAGTGAGGAGACCCCTCGCTTCTTCGTTCCAGAACGATTGATCGCCGGCTTCTTTGCCTTCGGGCAGCACGAGCATGTCTGCCAGCATGCGCGCGTCATCGACGGCGTCGAGGCTCGCGGTGTCGACGAGGTCCAGCGGATTGTATGCTGCGAGTTGATCGACGAGCCCGAATGGGTCAAGGGCGTGGACGTCATGCCCGGCGCGGCGCCGCCAACTCGACGTTACCGCGTAGTTCTCACCTTTCGGATCGGTGATGAGTGCGGAACCTGCGTGATCGAGCAGGTTGGGGATGACGCAGCTTACACCTTTTCCCGACCGAGTCGGTGCGACGGTCAGAATGTGGCCGTCGCTGTCGAGGCGCAGGAACGCCTGGCCGCTGCGGCCAATGAGCACACCGCGCTCGCTGATTAGAGTCTTGGGGTTACCCCAATGAGCAGATCCATGCGATGCTGTCGGTGATGGTCGCTTGCCTCGCCGCCAGGAGAGAATCAGACCAAGACTCGACGCCACCGCGACGAATGCGGCCAACAACCACGCCTGTAACAGGACGCGATGAGCTGCCGTATCAACGAAACGCAATTGCCATTGAACGAGATGCAGAGGCGAATAGACCGAACCCCGCGACCCGATGAGGCAAAGAATGGCGGCGAACATGAGCATTCCTGCGAAGCGATATACGCGCTTCGTCATCAACAGAGTGGCCGCAACCCCAATCAAGAGGACGCTCGTTGCGGCGAGCCGCTGACGCCACTCGGCGGGGACCACAAAGGTTGCCTCGCCCAGGTTTACCGACTTTCCAAAACGCCACGCAGCGTATGCAGCTCCGCACTCCGCCGACAAGACAAGCGCCACGACCAGTCCAGCGATTAGCGGTCTCTCGTTCGGTGGCTCCGGAGCGCGGCGCGGCGCCTCCATGCTGGAGTCGACTACGTGATCATCGCGAACGGCGGACACGGCGAATCACCGTGAGTCGTAGGGACCGTCGAATACGAGATCGCCGTTCAGGAAGACGTTGAACGTCTGCCCTTGCGGGACAGTGATCGTCGGAGGTTGATCCATCCCGCGTCGTAGGATTTCGAGCGCGACATTCGACAACTCCTGCCCTACAGCACCTGCCATTACTTGCCCCGTCGTTGGTGCCGCGATAATCGTCACCTGACGCGGTTGACTCAACTGCGCGCCGGCGCCAATCGCGGAGAGTAGCAGCGCACGGCCGAATACCCGTCGAGTGTGATTGTCGACGTCGCCCTTCGCCCCTGTTTGACCCTGCGCGTCCTTCAACGCGAGTCCTGGCAATGTCATACTCCGCCCGTCGGGCAGCATCAACCGAGTCCACGCAACGAGTAGGCGACCCTGTCCCGCGGCCACCTGGTCGTCATAGCGGCACATCAGCTTCGATCCCTTTGGGATCAGCACCACCCGCTGGGTCTGAGAATCATAGACGTCGCGGCTGACTTGCCCCATGCAGTCGCCGGGCAAGTCCGATGTGATCGCCGTGAGCAGCGTGGCGGGAATCACCGTGCCTGCGCGCAAGACGAATGGCGATCCGGCAGGTTCGAGCCGCGCAATGATCGACTTTCCACCGAGATCGCCTGCCTGCCGCAGGAATGCCTGCCTGGGATTGCTCGTGCTGGGCGCCGGCGAGCTCGCGCTCTGACTGCTCGCCATTCCTCGCATCATGGAATCGCCATAGGCGACGAGATGCGCTTCGTCGTCCGCGAGCGTTCCGGCATTTCTACCGGTCGCGGGCGCATTCGCCGCCGGTGGCGAACCCTCGCGTTCGACCGGGGAGCGTTTCAATGCCGCCTCGAACGCCTGGTCCCGAGGACGAGCGACGGGCATCGACGCCGATGGCATCGTGCTATAGGTGGCCGGTTCCGGCGCAGAGTAGCGTGTCGTCTCCAGTTGAGAGGGAACGTGCATTGTCAGTGAATCGCGAGCAGTATTCTGGCCCGCGCTGAACCCCTGGCCCTGTGGAGACACCGACGCGCGTGCACCCGTTGTTGCGTGGACGGGACGGTCGAGGAACGTCGGCGCCGGTGACTCCGCAAGAGTCTGATCACCTATGGTTCTCGGTGCAGTCGCGCCGGAGTCTCCGCGAAGTACGACGAGGCAGGCAATCACGGTCATTCCCATGATCACGGCCGCGACCGTAAGCGTATTTCGATTGAGTCTCTTCGCCAGCGGCGGTGCCGGCGTCGCAAGTGGGGGCGGTGACGGCGACGTCGTGGAGCTCGGGCTGTCAGCGAACAGATCGAGCATCTGAGCCTTGAGTCCGCGCTTCATTTGCGACCTCTCTTCTCGATAGACACCGTCCGCTCTTTGCCATCGATGCCCGCGACGAGTACGCCGCGATCGAATAGCCGATCCGTGACGTAGGTGTCGCCAACGACCGAGTAGTTCAGCAACGTGCGGCTGCCGTCGTTAGCCACTGTAAAAAGCACCGGAGCTTCGGCGTGTTTCGCCGCGTCAGGAAGCTTGATGTAGACGTGGGCGCCGTCGTCGAAGACCTGGGCCGGCTGCCAGGGGAATTGCTTCTCGCGCCTCACGTCGTAACCAAAATTCAATTGCGTGAAGTCGCTCTCGATGCGCGGAGGCGCCGGCTTCGCCCACTGCGCGATTGTTTCGTCCGGGTAGTAGAATCTCACGTGCCGCGCATAGGGATCTTGCGGGTTGGTCGTGCTGCGACCTTGCGCGTTGCGACATGGAGGAGAATCGAGACTCAGATCATAGATGCGACGATCGGTCGCGAGCACCAGGTTCGTCGTCAGGTCACAGTCTTTCGGCTTCACGACGACGAGCGTCGTCCTGCCGTCCGGACCGGATGGCGCGGGAGCGATTTCCCATCGCTCGAGGTCTCCGGCAATTCGACTGAGTACGATCTCGCCGGGCTGGAGCTCGATGATGCACGCGCGAAGACGTGCGCACGTTACCGTCGGTTGTGAATGGCCAAAGGGGAACGTCATGAAGTTCCCTTCGGTCACCACACGAGCGACGCCTGTCGACTTGAACTCACGAGTCGCTGCATCAATAGCATCGTCTGGTCTAGCACGCGTGCTGTCGTTCGCCGTACGCGACGTCGTACTGGACGCGACAGCTACCGCGCGCCCTTGCGGTGTCGCGCTCTGAGCCATCGCAGTTAGCGGCAGGAACAGGAAAGCCGTCGAGCGAACCGCGGCTCGAGGAAACGGCGCCCATTGCCCGAGCCAATTGAATGTCGTCATCGAATACCTCCATCATGTGACGAGCCCACGAACGTGTTGACGGAATCGCGTGGTACGAGCTGGCCTGCGATGCGCGTCCAAGAGATCGACGTGATGCGCACACCGAGCGGGTTGTCCTGGATCGACTCGACCGTTCTGGGCGGAACGATCTCCAGCGTGATGTAGCCCTCCCACGCGGCGACCGAGGTCGAGTCGCCGAGGTCGAGGAGCCCGATTGGGCGATCAGTCTCGACCCACTGGAGTCGCCAGGTTTGCGGTTGCCTCGCTGACTTGACCCGCGAGGCAGGTTGAGGCTCCGGCACGTGGAGAGCGCTCGTAACTCGCACGTCGCGCGCGATGCGCGAACCAATCGCGCGTGGATCATGCGCAGGGTCGGCGAAGTACTGGTTGAGAAATCCGGCGCCCGCTGGTGCCGCAAGCGCATATCCCCTCCGCAGCAAATCCGCTTGGGCGGTCGAGGCGGTCGCGGGCAGCACTGTACGGACCGAACGAATGAAATCGGCGAGTTGAGACGCAATGAGTCGCGCATCGACCGTTCGCAGTTGCTCGGCGGCGCCGATCGGCGTTAGACCACCAAGCCGATCGACCGACACGAGATAGGGAACCGGATGCGCAGAGTTCGCGAGGCGAAATGCCGTCAATCCCTCGACGATGGCAATCGCCGCGAACGAAAATGCTGCGATTTGCCAATTGCGTTTCCCGCGTGCAAGATCGCCGAATGCGCTGGCAAACTCACGTCGAGCATTCTCGACGATCGTGTTCGGGCGACCTGTGGCCTCGGGTGAGGCTGCGGGGTCAGGCGACAGACCGCCATTGGTGCGAATTCTCGTAGAAAGATTCATTCTGCGACTCCGAAATGACTCAACTCAGCGCGCGCAGCGCGTGGGCGATCCCGATACTCGGCCTGACGGCGAGGCGCCCGGCCACCGTCGTCGGCACGGCGATCGAGAGAACGGCGAAGATCAACGCGCCGCCGACGACCTGAAACAACGGACTGATCGGACCGAAGAAGTCACTCGACGCGATGAGCGCGGGCCAACTCCGCGCCAGCTCGGTCCCTATGCCCACGATGAGATAGAGAAAGAAGATCTTCACGCCGACATGCAGCGCATACGCGATGAGATTCTCAGCGAAAGACGCTGTGCCGCGGAAGGCCGCGAAACCGAGGAAGAGCACACCGGCACCGAGCACGATGTAGCTCTCGATGATGACGAGGGTGAGTTGCGCAGCGACGGCCATGAAGGAGAGGGCGATGATGAAGGCGCTCAACGCTCCGTACACCGCCATCGCTGGATCCTGCAAGACCACGCTCACGCGCAGGCTCTTCATCACGAGCATCGAGTTCTCGCGGCCGATATCGATGACGTCTGACGGATTCACCGTCGTCGACTGGCCGATCGCGCGCTCGCCTGCGACGGCGAAGCCGTCAACAAGCGGCGGAATCCAGTACTGAAAGCTCGTGATCAGCGCGAGCAAGAATGCGATCAGCGTGAACTTCAGCAGGAACTTGCCGGCGACTTCGTCCAGACCTTCGCGCCTCACCGCCCAAACGGCTCCCGAGATGGCGAACTCGATACCGGCGAGGACGACGAACAGTCTCTGAGCGATCGGCACGAGCCGTGGCAGCCAACCGCGCGCCGCCTCTTGATACGTCTGGCGAATCCCATCAAGGACCGGCGCCTCTTGTTGACCGGCGCCCGGCGCCTGACCTGAGGCGGACGCGGCGAACAAGCCGATCGACAAGACGAGGCCCACGAGAAGCCAGGACGAATGCATCAAGATGCGCCTCCGCACGCTATCACCGTCCACCAGGGCGCATCGAAACCGGTGCACGTCGCGGCGCCGGTGCCGCGAGACGATCGAGGTCCTTGCTCACCGCGGCCTGTTGTGCGGCCTCACGTCGCGCGGTATAGGCATGATATCCTGCCACTGCTGCCACGATGACCAGCAAGGCACCAAGCGCCAGGATGAGTGGGCGAGCCGGAGTGTTACCCATGGTTACGGCCTCTCGACACGAAGGGAAATGGGACGTCCGCGGCGAGCCGGTGCCGCGAGACTGGACAGACGTTCGTCGATCGTCGCGGATTGCTGCGCCTCCGCGTTTACGCGGTCGCTGTAGTACACGGCCTGCATCGACGTCTGCGAGATGAGTGCCTGGCGAAGAAGCATCAGCTCTTCGGTCGTGAGCACCGTCGCCGAATTCTGAAGCTCCAAGGCCGCTTCGTGCCCTTGGATGGTCCCGACCTGTGCCTTGATCTGCGAAACGCGGCCGAGGCCTTCGTTGAACGATTGAGCTTGCGCGCGAGCGCCAGCCAACGCGGCACCCATCGTTGCGACGGTGCGCTCCGCCTGCGCCCGACGCTCGGCTGGCCAGTCAGCGAATGACCTGTCGACAGGGAACGTCGCCCGGAATTGCTGATCGAGGTTCGAGAGTTGGTATGACATGGCTCGGCCGTCCGCCATCAGTGCGTTGATCTGCGCAACGGTCTGCGAGATGTCGCGCCATGGTGGATTTGACAGCTTGCGCATCGCTGTGAGCTGCTGCTCGAGCTGCTGTCGCTGCAAGTCCATCTGCTCGAGACGACGCGCATAGTGAAGCACGTTGCGAGCGAAGTTCGTCGGGTCGAAGACGATACCGCTTCCCAGTTGCGACCGGGCACGCTGCGAGACCGCCAGCAAGGGCAGTAGTGCGACGACCGCGGCGCGGAGCAGACCACTACGACGCGGTGACAGTGTCCATGTCGTGCGCGACATTGATTCCTCCATCGAAGGACGGTCGTGCGCTCGCATTCTGAAGCGGCGCACCGAGGCCGGGTAGCGATGTAGCCTCGCGATGCTCGATGTCGCGAACGCGATCCGCCCATTGACCGAGACCGAGCGAGTCGAGCCAGGCGGCAGGCCAGAGCGGCTCACGTGCGGCGACATCGCGAACGAAACGGCGCGTCTCATCCTGCGTCGTGCCCGAGCGTCCCGCGAGAAACGCGAGAGCAACGGGTCCGAGGCCCAGCTCGAACAGCCGGCTTCCGCGAGGCGACTTGAAGTAGTAGTGGCGCTTTGGAACTGCCCGTGCGATGCTGTCTATCTCACGGGCGTTCAATCCGAGATCGTGGTACAACGCGATCTGCCCGGAGGTCGCCGCATCGGGATTCGGCAGATAGATCTTCGTCGGGCAGGAGTCGAGCAGCGTATGCCGGAAGGGAAGCTGCGCGAATTGCGACGGACTCTGCGTCGCGAGTACAACCGCGGCATTCTGCTTTCGAAGCGTGAGGAGCCACTGGTTGATTCGTGGACCGAACAGCGAGTGCATGAGCGGCATCCACGCCTCGTCCACTTCGATCAGCGTTGGCCGAGTGCCGAGCCGCCGTTCG
>DATNCZ010000392.1:0-2782 GCA_035553335.1 Gemmatimonadaceae bacterium | reverse complement strand
CCTGTTGCGCGCCGCGCGGAATTACAGGCGCCCTGTCACGAGCAGGACGATCAGGACCAGCACGACGATACCGGCGATCCCACTCGGACCGTAACCCCAGCTTCGAGCGTGCGGCCAAGTTGGCAGGACTCCGATGAGAATCAGGATCAGGACAATCAGCAGGATGGTGCCAATACTCATGACGAGCTCCTTTATTGTTGGTGGGCACCGCCTGGCTCAATCCACCGCGATCCGTCAGTGCGGGTATGAGAAGCGGCTGGAAGAGGAGAGAGTATCGGCGACGCCGAACGCCGTCTGTGCGGTTGCGCACACAGCAGAAAGCGATGTGGCGGCTCGTGCGCGATATCACCGCCGACGACGGCGTAGTCCCGACTACGTGTTCAAAGCTCCTTATCCAGCGATAGCAGCGAGAGGAGATTGACCTTCATTCGCTGCCAGTCGCTGCGAGCGGGCTCGATAGCGTAGTCGATCGCCTTGCCGTTTTCCCGGGTGCGCCAGAGCAATCGCAATTGGCCGCCCGCATCGCTTCCCCGCAGCGCCAGGTGATAGCTATTCTCCGGAGCGACGATCGATTCGAAACGAATGGCGGTTTGTTGGGCAAGCTCGGGACTGTCGATGATCAAGCCGATCTCGGTATTCAAGCTTCGCGAGCGCTCGTCGAAGTTCATCGATCCGATATAAAGACGTTGCCGATCGAAGACGAACAATTTCGCGTGCAATGCATAGTTCCCGGAGCGAGTCGCGGCGAGTGTCTCACCGCTGCCGTGGGCATTTCCCAGCAGAGCGCGCACCTCATAGAGCTCCACCCCGTTCGCGAGCAGCGGCAGCCGATAATGCATGTAGCCCGATTGGGCGAATACTTCAGGCGTCGACTCCAGTGAGTTGGTCAGGACGCGGACGCGTACGCCACGCGTGCGCAAATCCTCCACCATCCGCATCCCGGCAGCCCCGGGTATCAGGAAAGGCGTCACCATCAGCAGTTCGGAATGAACCTCCATTGCGGCCGCGGCCACGACAGGATGCATCAGCTTGCCGATCATTTCGCCATCGGCAACGCGCTTTTTCTCGGGGCTGTCATAGATCAGTCGTGCATGCGCCCACACCAGCCGCGCGGTGCCGGCCAGCATGCCGGCAAGCGGTTCGCCGGTCGCTACCCGGCTCGCAAAGGCTGTCCCATCCATCTTCAATTCGAGGCGATGTGCATCCAATTGCTCACGGTACGCGGAAAGGACCTTGGCCGACGGGATCCCGTTTCCGAGAGCCTCGACCGGGATGGCGACGGCGCTATTCCAGAATTCGTCGAACGAAAGGGAGAGTTGCCCGACGATCGGACCGGCCGCAAAAACGTCGTCGTCGCCAAACTGCGAATCCGAGTCGACCTGAAAATATTGATCGCCGATATTGCGGCCGCCGACAAGCGCGATGGCATTGTCGACGACCAGTAGCTTGTTGTGCATCCGGTAATCCAGCCGCGACACGGTGAATGCGAATTCAACCGCGCGAAGCAGCTTGGCATGGCCGCGATAGACGAACGGGTTGAATATGCGGATCGCGACACCTGGATGAGCCGACAGCGCGGCGATGCGCTCATCGCCATCAAGCGTATCGCCATCGTCGATCAACAGTCGTATGCGAACACCCCGGTCGGCGGCACGCAGCAAGGCGTCGGTCAATAGCTGGCCGGTATCGTCCTGGCGAAAAATGAAATACTCGAGATCGAGCGTGCGCTCAGCCGCGTTGATCATTTGCGCGCGAGCCAGAAATCCGTCGACACCTGCCGAAAGGATGCGAAATGCGGAAGTCCCGCCGTGTTCGCGTGCGGCACTGTCGAACTGGCGGCCAAGCAGTGTCTGATCGGGGTAGCGGAGCGCGCTGGACGCCATTTTGGGAAACGCGGAGCCCGGGGGAAGCGATGCGCACGCGCTCGTTAAGGCGAGGACGATAATCCAGGCCGCGGCGCGAGAACCGAACCCGTGCCGAAGCGGCGCTAGCGACCGTCGAAGACTACGACTACGAGGCATCGACAGTCCCGAGCGCGCTTCGCCTTTCGCGTTACTGTTCACGACCCTCGGAGCCGCGTGTCCAGTGACCCGCCTTGAACTCGTGGCGCTTGCCGACGTCGTTCCAGCGGTCTGGCGTCCAGGCGTAACCGGTGCGCGCGCGCATCGTGTGACCACCGACCCACACATGCTGACCGCGCTGCCAGCGCCAGTATCCCGGCGCCCAGGTATAGCCGCGGCGCTGGACCGGAACCACTTCAACGCGGTCAGGAGGCGGGGCTATTTCGATGATGACGCCGCGCGCGAGCGCCGATGCGGACGAAAAGCCGCCCATGAGGATCAGCGACAGCAACAGGCTCCGGGCGGCTTTGATCCACGTGCCGTTCAAATCACGACGTACGCCGCGTGCAGTCATTGCCGATGACAAAATGTCCGTTTCCGGATTCATGGATCAGTACCCTTGATTCGAAGTGGAAGTCCCACGGCGACCATCATCTCGCGATCGCACGAAAAGTTCGGTACGGTGGCGCACACACGCCATGCCGCTCGTCCGATGGCCGGCGCACGCTTTTGTGCCGTGTATTTGCGACTTTCGCAGACCGCGATTGCCGCGGACCGTGGCACCGTCTGGCGCGCTCGGCGCGATAGTGCACATTGAGACTACTCGATCATCTACACTGCGCGAATGGCCACCAACAGACCGGGACGCAACGTCCCGAGGGCGCCGTCCTCGCCGTCGAACGAGCGGCCGCGCATCGCTGCGGTCGCGCGCCATAGTCCCC
>DATNCZ010000391.1:0-2522 GCA_035553335.1 Gemmatimonadaceae bacterium | reverse complement strand
CGCCCGATGGTCCTGAACCTCCCTGCCTTGAGCGCGTCCGCTGCGTCTGCAATGTCATCGGCCGAGATGAGCGTGCGCACCTCGCGATCGTTGCTGCTGTCGTGTTGATCGAGGCCGACAGTTGCTACTACCTCGGGCCGGCGCGCATGCAGCGTATGGTAGAGCTCGATCGCGCGTGGATCAGCAAGATATCGGGTGTTGTAGTTGGTGTTCCATATCTCGATGGCATCGATGCGATCGAGTACGATCGGTGGAACGACGTATCTGCAGAGCACCGGATGGGCGAGTACGGTGAAGCGCGCAGCAGTGGCGGTCTGGTCGAAGAACTCATCGAAGGTGCGAGGCTGGATCCACCGGTCGAGTCCCACCGCGAATAGATGCACGCCGCGAAATCCGCCGAAGCGAAACTCGAGCCCGGGGATGAATCTGAACGTGTCGTCCGACAGCGACGCGCAATGCGCGAGGTATTCGCCGAAGACTTCCTCGTCCAGATCCTCTGCGTGGTCGGTGATGCCGACCCAGCGAATCCCGCGCGCGATGCACACCTCGCGGAGATGTTCCAGCGAGTCGAGTCCATCGTGCGAGTAGTCACTGTGCATGTGGATCGCGCCGGGAACGTCGAACGTCATCGTGCCAGCTCCCTGAACCACTGAATCGATTCGCGTACGAACGGGCGCATGTCACCGGGTCGTCTTATCTCGTCCACATCCTCGGGGCTGTGGCGGAAGAAGTCACGCACTGCGTTCCACCGCGTCGGTGACCCTTCCGGCAGTGATAGCTCTGCGTCAGATCTGCGGAGCCGCGCGAGAAGATGGTCGACGTCTCCCCAGAACCAGCGTGATCGTACATTGGTGCGGAATCGTGTTACCGGTGCAGGCGTTTCCCCGGTTGCCGCAGCGATGAGAAGCCGCGGGAAATCCACTCCCGCGTCGATCGCGAGTTGAAGCGAGCCCCAGAATCTGCCGTTGATTTCCATGAGATAGGGAGTCCGCGTGCGCTCGTCCACCTTGTATTCGATCATGGCGACGCCGCGCCAGGCGAACTCGGAAAGCAGCGCAACCGATCGTGCCAGAAGGTCCGGGTCGACCGCGATGCTCGCGCGGTAAACGCTTATTCCGCCGGACGGTGGCTGCTCGCGGATTCGCCGGTGCGCGAACTGTGCCAGGAGCTTTCCGTCCCACAGCAGCACGAATATACCGACTCCTGGGCCAACGACGCGCTGTTGCAGCAATAATGGATACGCGCGCGGATCCATCTCCCGCAGGACGGACGCGAGATCCTGCGCCGATGCGGCGTGCCGCACCGATAGCTTGAGGCGATCGCCGGCGCCCGTCGATACGGATCGGGCGGGCTTGACGACGACAGGATACCTGATCGACGACACGTCGAACACCGATGACGCGTCGTGGAGTACCGTCTGCTCGGGCGTCGCTATGCCCGCACGAGCCGCAGCTTCCAGTACGGCTTGCTTGTCCGAGATCGCGGAGAATACGTCTGCGTCCGCGAACGGAATGAGCACGTTGCGCAACCTATCTCGCTCAGGTAACAGCGCAAGGAGCGCCGGCTCGGTCATGGGAACGAGCGTATCGATATCCAGCTGCGACATCAGATCACACACATCGGCCGTGAACATCGCGGGATCGGCGAGTGCGTTGGCGACCATGTGCTCCGACCTGGCGAACCGCGAAGCGCCCGCCAAGCTGCGTGGCCTGGGCGCGCACACGTGGACAGTGTGTCCGGCCGCGCCAAGCGATCGGACTACCGCGAGTGTCGCGCGTTGTTCACCATTGGTGACGAGCACGCGTCTGTGTGTATGCTGGTTCTCCGACATCAGCCCCTGAGGAGTCCCGCGGCGCGCAGGATGAAGCCGTTGCGAGATACGCCTGCAGGTATGTTGAGTCGCGGAATCGCAAATGGATCTCGCGGCGCGGCGGTCGTCCAGCCACCATCGATCATGAAGCCGGCGGTGTAGCCCGCCGTGCGCGCCGCTGTCCGGACGCGATTGTCCGCGAGCCCATACGGATATGAGACCATCGGAAGCGCCCGGTCGCCGAACTGGCGCAGCCACTCGAGCGGCTGCGCCAGCTCCTGAGCGAGCTCGGCGTCGGTGAGGGAGATGAGGTTGGGATGATTCATCGTGTGCGCGGCAAGCGACATCTTGTCGTATTCGAGTGCCGCGTGCAGCTGTCCGAGCGAAGCTCCGCATGCATGTGCGGGCATGTCGTGCATGCCGACACCACTGCGTTGAGCGATTGCGCCGACCATTGCGCTCAAGCCGTGCGCTTCGGCGAGGGCGCGCTCTCTGAGCGCGGGGTCGAGCCCCGTTTCCGTGTCCGCGAAGACATCCCACCAGAAAGACTTCCCGCCAAGGAAGCCGGGCGTTACGAATACAGTTGCCGGGAGGTGTCGTGAGCGCAGCTCGGCAATGCCGGCTGTGATTGCACCCGAATAGGCATCATCGAACGTGATCGCGGCGCGCGGGCGGGCATCACCCGGCCCGATCTGCGAGATCGCATCGCGAA
>DATNCZ010000390.1:0-10425 GCA_035553335.1 Gemmatimonadaceae bacterium | reverse complement strand
TGCGACACCACCTGCTCGCCCTTCCCGGTAATCGAATCGAGGACATCGAATACGTGACCAGCCATCCCGTCGCGCTCGCGCAGTGCGGCAAGTTCCTCGCTGCGCATCCGAAAATCAGGCCGATATCGGGCTATGACACCGCCGGTGCCGCCCGTGACCTTACAATGCACGGCACTCGTAACGCGGCGGCAATCGCAGGCCGCTTCGCCGCCGAACGCTACGGTCTCATCGTACTCCAGGCGGACATCCAGGATGTCCCCGACAACGTGACACACTTTCTCATACTGGCGCGTCCGGTGCGTAACAGCGGCGCATCGCGCATGCCTCGCGCGAGCGAGGTCGTGCGATGGTGACCACACCCGATCTGGACGCGTGGCGCGTCCGGGCAGTCCGCGGCGCAACGACAGTCGCGGGCGACAATCAGCTGCTCGTCCACGACGCCATACGCGAGCTTCTTACAACCCTCATGGCGCACAACGATATCAGGAAGAGCGACATCGTCAGCGCAGTGTTCACCGCCACGACGGACCTGCGTTCCGCCTTCCCCGCTACCGCCGCACGTGACCTCGGCTGGAACGACGTTCCGATGCTGTGCGCGTCCGAGATCGACGTTCCCGATGCCCAGCCGCGCTGTCTTCGTGTGCTCCTGCACGTCGACCGTCGCGCCTCGCAAGCGCCGCTCGTGCCGATCTACCTCCGCGACGCCGCATCACTCAGACCCGATCTGCCGGCCGCATCTCAACGCGAGCCGGAGCTGGCGGGAATGGCTCGGAGTTGATATATCCACTCGTAATGCAAGCAGCGACATCCGAAGTAACGCGCTCGAATACCAGGGCACGCACAGCACGGGGCGTGCTGGCGCGGTATGCGGAATTTCTTCCGCTGACCGCGGCGACCCCTGCCCTGTCTCTCGCAGAGGGCGATACCCCTCTGCTTGCAGCTCCGCGCCTCGCGAAGTGGGTCGGCGTCGATGATCTGCACCTCAAGTACGAAGGGGCCAATCCCAGCGGATCGTTCAAGGATCGCGGCATGGTGGTCGCCGTCGCCAAGGCGATCGAGGCTGGCTCGACGACGATAATCTGCGCGTCCACCGGCAATACCTCGGCGAGTGCCGCTGCGTACGCGGCGCACGCTGGAATCGAGGCTGTAGTGTTGCTGCCCGCTGGAAAGGTTGCGCGCGGCAAGCTTGCGCAGGCCATCATGGCCGGTGCGACTGTGATCACGCTCGATGGAAACTTCGACCAGGCGCTGTCGGTCGCGCGCGATCTCGCACGTGATTACCGCGTCGCGCTCGTCAACTCGGTCAACCCGCATCGCATAGCAGGCCAGACGACCGCTGCATTCGAAGTGTGCGACGTACTCGGCGACGCACCGGAAGTTGTCGCGCTGCCCGTCGGTAATGGCGGTAACGTCACCGCGTATTCCGAAGGCTTCCGCATCTATCGGGAAGCGAACCGTAGTACACGCATGCCCATGTTCATCGGCGCACAGGCCGCCGGCGCCGCGCCGCTGGTACACGGCGCACCAGTTGCAAATCCCGAAACCATTGCGACCGCAATACGCATCGGCAATCCGGCCAGCTGGAAGTCGGCGGTGAATGCGGTAACGTCATCGGGCGGAGAATTCAGCGCAGTCACCGACGATGAAATCCTGGAGTCGTATCACAAGGTCGCCGAGCTCGAAGGCGTGTTCTGCGAGCCCGCCTCTGCCGCGGGGATCGCCGCACTCAGAATCGCTGTTCGCAGCGGACGCGTCGCGCCAGGAATGCGCGCGGTGTGCGTGCTTACCGGCAACGGATTGAAAGATCCCGATCGCGCAGTGCCTGAATCGTTTGCTCCTGCAATTCTTCCAGCCGACGCGGCAGAGCTCGCCCGACAGCTGCATCTGACACGACTGTCTTGAATCACGCCGCCACGATACATCCGCCTGCAAGTTCCTCCTTGCGGACGCGAGTACGGAGCTGTATCGTGCTTCAATGCTGTCATTCAAACACGCAAACAATGTGGTCCCATGCAATCTCGAGCGAAACTGCTTGGAGAGGGTGATCTTGTTGCGCGGATGATCTGACAGCACCAGACATACCGATTGCACAATCGCCCTTCCGAGCCGTCGCTCAGAAGGGTTTTTCATTTAGAACTCGTCGCTTATTGCCGAAACTCATGGCAATCCCGATGGGGTGTAGGTCAATTGGCAGACCACCCGACTGTTACTCGGGAAGTTGCAGGTTCGAATCCTGCCGCCCCAGTTTGAGATACACGGTTACGAAATCAACGCCCGAGTCGTATTCATGAATTCGGAGCCACTCCACAACCATGGCGGCGACTGGCGGCATGCCAGCTGGCGCAAATCCGCAATGAAGTCAGCCCCACTTCGGCGTCTCGATAGCCACCCTGCCACCCGGCAGGCCGGGTACGGCTGCGTCACAGCGACTCTGTGACCCCTTTGCGCAACTCGTCAGCGCAGGTCAACGCGTCGACTCCGGCGGAAGCCTCTCGCGAGACAACCTCCGTCTGGGAGATCGGGCTCTTCCTCCTGGCGACCGCGTGCTTCGCGGGATATCTCGTCTGGGTCGGCTTCGACAGCATGGGCGCCGGTAGCACCGTCTCCCGCGTTCCGATCGTCACCCAGTCGCTGCTGTTCGTCCTCTCGATGCTGACCGCGGTCCTCTGCACGATCGTGTCCGGCCACGGCCTCGATCGGGCCACGCGGCGCGCCTGGCTCTTCTTCGCCGTCGCTCAGATTGCGACCGGAATCGTCAGCCTGTCATGGGTTTACCGGCTCGCATCCGGCAGTAACGTCGCGGGCTCGCTGGCGCTCCAACTGATCGCCGCCACGTACGACGTGTTCCTGCTGGCGGCCCTCGTCACCTTCCCCGTCCGGCGCATGGCCAGTGGGGACCGGTCGACGTTCTGGTTCGATGGCGCAATCGTCGCGGGCGTGGCGACCCTGCTTACGTGGCATCTGCTGCTGCGAGCGGCCCTCGTCGCGGCGGGATCGGACTGGCGCACGGCCATGTACGCCTTGGCCTACCCTGTTGCCGACGTGGTGCTTCTGTTCGCAGCGGTGGTGCTGTTGCTCCGGCGTCCGTTGCCGGGAAGTCTGCGGTCCATTCGCATCCTTGCCGTCAGCATTCTCCTGAATACAGCCGCCGATCTGCTCTACATGTGGGCATACATCGCCCACGAGTCACAGAGCGGCCGGTTCTTCTACGTCGCGTGGGCGGTCGTCGCGTGGATGGCAACGGCAGCAGTGTTTGCCCAGTGCCAGAACGTGCAGCAGGATTTCGGGTCGGTACACCTCACGTCGCATGAACGGCGAAGTCATCCACACAGCCTCATTCCGTACCTGGCGATAGCGGCGATTTACGCAACGCTGATAGTCGAGGCATTCCGAACCGAGGCTCACGCTGCAGGGGTTGGTCACCGGCTGTCGATCGCCGCGGATTTCCCTGTCACCACGCTTGTCGTCGGAGCGATGGTGGTCACGGCGATCGTGATCGCGCGTCAGGTAGCTGCGCAGCGGAGAAACGCCGAGCTTGTCCGCGAGCGGCTCGCACGCGAGGCGCACTTCCGTGCGCTCGTGCAGCATTCGTCCGACATGGTACTCGTTCTCGAAGCGGATGGAACGGTACGCGAGGCCAGCCCGGCGGTCGCTCGCGTTCTGGGTCATGCCCCTCAAAAAGTTGTCGGTCGCACATTCTGGGAGTTCTTCGTCTCCGATGACATGGCGGTCGTTCAGGCCGACATCGCGCAGGCCATCGCTGCCGGAGACGGAGAAGTCACCGCGAGCGGCCCGTGCGAGTGGCGCATCCGCGCCGCAAATGGGAGCGAGCGATGGGTTGAAGCCATCTGCACGAACCTGCTCGACGATCCCGTCGTGATGGGTCTCGTCATCAACGGGCGTGACGTCAGCGAGCGCAAGCAGCTGGAAGTCGAGCTCACGCATCGCGCATATCACGACACCCTCACCGGCCTCGTGAATCGAACACGCTTCCGTTCGAAAGTCGTCGATGCGATCGGTCGCACCAGATCCGGCAAGAGACCCGATGATGGACGCAGCGGTCTCGCAATTCTCTACATCGATCTGGATGGCTTCAAGGCTGTGAACGACATCTTCGGGCACGATGCCGGAGATCTGGTCCTCGCAACCGTCGCCGACCGCCTGCGCGACGCGACACGCGGATCCGACACGGCGGCACGACTGGGTGGCGATGAATTCGCCATCCTGTTGGAGCGCCTCCGAGACGCGGACGAAGTTCGCATGGTTGCGAAGCGCGTGTTACATCTCGTGCGCGGTGCGATCAGGATCGACCACCGGGACGTCGTCGTCGGCGCCAGCATCGGAATCGTTTGCGCCTCACTCGGCGACACACCCCGGGAACGCGAAGCTGCCATAGATCCCGATGTCCTGCTGCGCAACGCCGACTCCGCGATGTACGCAGCGAAGGCACGGGGACGTGGGAATTATGAGTTCTTCGTTCCCGCCGCGGGCGGGATTGCGTGAATCTGGCAATGGTCACCGCAGCCGGAGTCGCCGCGGTGATCGGCAAACCATCGGTATCCGCGCTGAGCGACTTGCCGCGCGAATGGTAGCCTGAACAACCACGATACAACCCAGCCGGCGCGCAACGTTTTTACGATCTCCTCGACCGCCGCCGCCCCTTCCCAGGTCCAGCCGTCGGAAGCACGCACTACCTGAAGCGATTCGTCGTACGCGTTTGCGGGAATCCATGGAAATCGCGCGCGAACTACTGCTGACTGTGACGGCACGATCTCCAGAGCGCGGCGCGTATCGAGTCTGGCGACCCGCGCCGCGAGCCGCATGCAGACTCCGCAATGGCCGTCGTAGATAACGGTGAGCTGCGTTCCCATCGCCTCGCTCATCTGCAGCTATTCCCCGTCGTGGTCAGGTGCCGCGATAATCGATCGCCATCGCCGGCTGCTGCTGCGTGAGGCAGTGCAGCGTTCCCATCCCCCACACGAGATCCACGGCATGTATTCCGATCACCGTGCGACCCGGGAATAGTGTTGCGATGGTTTCGAGCGCGACGCGGTCGTTCGCATCATTGAACGTCGGCACGAGAACGACTTCGTTCGCGATGTAGAAATTCGCGTAACTCGCCGGAAGTCTCTGTCCATCCATCATGACCGGACGTGGATACGGCAGCAGCACGACGTTCAACGGCTGCCGCTCCGCCGCGATACGCAACCGTTCCAGATTGTCGACGGACGAAGCGTGATTCGCATCCGACGGATCGGCTTCGTACGCCAGCGCGACGGTATCGAAGTTGACGAAACGTGCCATGTCGTCGATGTGTCCGTGCGTGTCGTCACCGACGCATCCATTGCCGAGCCAGATGGTGTCATGACAGCCGAGGTAGGTAGCGAATGCTTCTTCGTACCCAGCGCGCGTGACACCTGGATTGCGGACCTGCACGTCGCTCAGCAACCATTCCTCGGTGACGAGGATTCTCCCCTGTCCATTCACCTCCAACCCGCCGCCTTCGAGCACCAATCTCCGACTCGCGTCGTCCGGACGCATCGCGGACGTCATGGGCAACCCGGTCGCGTTCTGGATCGCGGCGGGAACGCGGCGGTCACGCGCAAAGTTGTCGTACTTGGCCCATGCGTTGAAATCCCACGCGATCATCTCGACTTCGCCGTTCCCGTTCCACACGAACGACGGCCCGGAATCGCGCAGCCACACGCGATCTGTCGGAACGAGCCGCAGATTGACGCGCTGCATCGCAACGTCGTGCGAGCGCAGCATCGCCACGGCAGATTCGCGAACGTGTTCGTCGTGACACAGGATCTCGACGCGCTCATGCATGGCGAGCACCCGGGCTATTTCCGCATACGCCCAGCGTACAGCCTCGAGTTTTCCAGGCCAGTCGGGCTCGTGGTGTGGCCATGCTATCCAGGTCGCGTCGTGACGCTCCCATTCGGCCGGCATGCGCCAGCGCGTCACCCCAGGTACCGATTCAGAATGGGTGAGTATGCATCGATGCGCCTGTCACGCAGGAATGGCCAGTTGCGGCGCGTGTATTCGATCAGTGCGGGATCGCATTTTGCGACGAGCACGCTCGGTTCGAGTCCCGCCTCGACGATCACTCTTCCAAACGGATCCGACACGAAGGAGTGGCCGAAGAATTCGATTCCCTCGGTGCCCGGCTCCTCCTCGAATCCCACGCGGTTGGGCGATGCGACGTACACACCGTTCGCGATCGCGTGCGCGCGCTGCGCCGTACGCCACGCGTCCAGCTGCGCCGGCCCGAACTCCGCCTTCTCCGCGGGATGCCAGCCAATCGCCGTAGGATAGAAGATGATGTCGGCACCGAGTAGTGCGGTGATACGGGCGGCCTCGGGATACCACTGATCCCAGCAGATCAGGACACCGATATCGGCATAGCGCGTCTTCCAGACTCGAAAGCCGCTGGCCCCCGGGTGTTCTTCCTTCTCGTACGTGCGGTTCGCGTCGCCAGGCGTGAAATAATACTTCTCGTAGTACAGCGGATCGTCAGGGATGTGCATCTTGTGATACACACCCAGCAGCGAGCCATCGGCGTCGATCACCGCGGCCGAGTTGCGATACAGTCCAGCGGCCTGACGCTCGAAGATCGGGACGATTATCACGACCTCGAGCTCCCGGGCCAGCTCCTGCATCCGATCGGTTACCGGCCCGGGAATGGGCTCCGCGATGTCGAACCGCTCGCAGCTCTGGCTGGTGCAGAAGTAGTGAGAGTTGAACATCTCCTGCAGGCAGATGATCTGGGCCCCGCGCCCCGCGGCCTCCCGGATCCGGGTCACCGCCCGTTCCAGTGTCTCGGCGGGCGTTGCGGCGACCGCTTCCTGGATGATTCCGACCGTGAAGGGCTCTCTGCGCATAGGCGAAAATTAACCGAATCCAGCTACATGCAGGACCTTGGGCGGAGGCCGCCGGCTTCAATCGACCCCGTCGGCTGCCGAAACTCTCTCTAGAGCTGCGTCCCCGTCCTGTGAGATGGTGACACAGTGCTCGTCCATGTCGTCCATGTAGGGCGGCATCGAGTGGCGCGGCGTCGAGCCGATGGCCTGCCTGGCTGTCTCGGTTGCATTGGTGGCATTGGAGGTTTTGTTGGATCGTCGTGTGGTCGTCGCGGCTCTTGCCGCGTCCATAAGCACCTTGAGTACCTTGGTCGCCTGCTCCCGCCAGCCTCGGGAGTATCTGCTTGGCGCGGCCGGTCCCCAGACCCTGGCCTACGGAATCCAGAACCAGCACGGGATCGATCTCGCTGTGGATGAGATCAACCGCGCCGGCGGGATAGACGGTGTGCCGCTACGCGTCGTCGCTCGTGACGATCGTGCAAGCGGAGCCGACGCAGCCCGCGTCGCCGGTGAGTTCGTGGCGAACCGGAAGATTCTTGCGGTGATTGGCCACGCGGGATCCGGTGCGGAGGTATCGGCTGCACGCGTGTACGACGGCGGCCACCTCCCAGCCGTGGCCACGACGCCGTCGTCGCCCGACATAACCGGCATCTCGCCGTGGGTGTTTCGCATGAGCACCAGCGATTCCGTGAACGGAATAACGCTCGCGCGCTTTGCATCGTCGCTGAGCGATTCGCTGCACCGTCCCGCAAGGGTCGCCGTCCTGTATCACAACGACTCGTATGGACGCGGGCTGTCCGACGCTTTCCTTCACAGTTTCAAGGGAGAGGTTCTGAGCACCGATCCGATCGGCACCGACACGAACCTCGAGCCGTACATCACGTACTTCAAGACACACGCTCCCGACATCGTATTCGTCGCAAGCGACGAGGATCTTGGAATCAAGGTGCTGCGCGAGGCACGCAGGCAACACCTGTCGGCCATGTTCCTCGGTGGCGACGGATGGCAGGGTGTGGTGAGTGATCCGGCGTCGGAAGGCGCCTTTGTCGGAACACCGTTCACCGCGCAGAACAGCAGCGAAGCAACGCAGAGGTTCGCGTCCGCATTTCGCGCGAGGTACGGGATGGTTCCGGACGCACATGCGGCGCTGGCATACGACGCAACACGGCTGATCGCGAGCGCGCTCAGGAGCGGCGCTACCACCAGAACTGAAATCCGCGATTATCTCGCGTCGCTCAAGCAATCGACCGCATTCGCGAGCCTGTCCGGCCCCACCTGGTTCGATGGCACCGATCCCGTTGGAGATACCTTCCGTATGACCCGCGTACACGACGGGCTCATGCTTCCTGTGGCGCGCCGATGAGTATCCGCGAACATCTGCGTCTCACAACGATCAGGGACACCCTGCTGGTGGGATTCGCGGCGCTCGTATTCTGCCTGGTAATCGCCGGTACTGTAGGATGGATGGCGGTGCGGGCCGGCGCCGGTGACGTCACCGGCGAGTTGCAGAGCGTACTCGCCACGGCGCAGCAGACGTCGGATTATTCGAACATCGTGACGCGAGAGATTCAGGCCGCGTCCGCCTATCTCGCCAATGGAGATTCCGTATCGCTCCGTGAATTTCGCCAGCTTGGGCACTCTGCCCACGGCTTGCAGCGTCGATTCGGCAGCACGGAACGTGCAACGCCGACCGAAGTTGCAGCGATCGCCGCGGTCGATAACCGACTCGCGGACTTCGAGAACGCATACGCGCTCGCGCATCGTCTTCGCGACATGGGACGCGCACAGGAAGCCCGCGCGCAGGCCGAGCAGGCGCGCGTCGTGGTTGCCGGTCTCCTCGGCGATCTCGCGCGTTTCGAGGACACCAAGGCCACCGATGTCTCGAACGCAACGAGCCATATCGACTATCTGGCGAAGTGGCGCGCGACCGCGGTACTCGGTGCAGTCGCCATCGCCGTGTTGCTCGCGATCATGATCGCGATTCGCACCATCCGCGCGATCGCAACGCCACTCCGAGAGTTGTCCAGACACGCCCGCAGCTTCAGCGAAGGCGATCTCACGGCCCGCACCGAGACCGCCGGCCTCCCTGGTGAATTTGCGACGGTCGCAGTCGCGATGAATCACGCGGCGGATTCGCTGTCGCGCGTCATCGACGTCGCGACGCAGACTGCCGACGATGTGACCCACTCGGCGGGCGACCTCGCCAGCGCGTCGCAGCAGATTTCGGACACCGCCAACCAGGTGTCGGAAGCCGTGACGCAGGTTTCAGCTGGCGCCGAGGCGCAGGTGCGACAAATCAAGGTGGTGACCCACTCGCTCGACACGATTCGCGACGCGGCTGACAGCGTCGCAGCCGGCGCCGAGGAAGTGCAGGCGCTCGCCGCGTCGATTCACGGCCAGGCGGCCGACAAGCGCACGGAGCTGGAGCGAACTCTCTCGATACTCGTGGACGTTCGCACGATAGTCCGGCAAGCGGCAGAGGAAGTGCGCGCACTGAATGCGACAGTAGGCGACATCAACAAGTTCGTCATCTCTGTAGGACGTATCGCCGATCAGACGAATCTGCTGTCGCTGAACGCCGCTATCGAAGCCGCACGCGCCGGCGCAGCCGGCCGCGGGTTCGGCGTCGTGGCGGACGAGATTCGCAAGCTTGCCGATCAGTCACGTGCAGCCGCCGACGATGTAGTCGACCTCACGACTTCCGTTACGAGCCGCGTCAGCCGTACGTACAGCACGATGGAGCGCGGTGAAAATCAGGTCGGCGAATTGGAGCGAGTCTCTCGCGACATCGACGACGCCCTCGCATCGATCGCAGCGGCGGCCGAGCGTACTACGCGCGCGGCAGAAGGAGTCGCGCGCACCGCGGACGACAACGTTCGAGTGGTTCAGCACGCAACCGACGGTCTTGCCGCCGTCGCGCGCACCGCCGAGGGTCACGCCGCGACAGCGATGCAGGTCAGCGCGTCGACCGAGGAACAGAGCGCCGCGTGCGAGCAGATGACGACAGCATCGGCCCTGCTACTGCGCGGAAGCACGCACTTGCGCAACCTGGTCGGAGAACTGCGCACCGCATAAACACCGCGCGCGACAATCCTGCACCGTTCCGCCCCCACCATCCACGCGCCCGACTGCCGGTCCTGCGTAATGCGCGGATATTTCCGCGCCTGGCCCCCTTACGTGGAATCGGATTTGGATGTCCCCCGGATATACCCGCGCGTGGCCCCCTTACGCGCAATCGGATCCGCATGTCCGCCGGATACACCCGCGGCCGCCCCCGTTACCCGCAATCGGATCCGGATGTCCCCCGGGTATTTCCGCGCCTGGCCCCGTTATGCGCAATCGAAATTGGATGTCCGCATCATTTCACACCAGCAGTACCGGTGAATGACCTAATTGGCAAGCACGCGCGCAAAGACGTCGCGATCCACATTGCCTCCCGATAATACCACACCAACTTTACGTCCACGCATCGATTCGCGCTCCTGCATCAGTGCCGCCAGCGCTGCAGCACCTGCACCTTCTGCAACATTATGCGTGTCGGTGAAGTATGCACGCATCGCCT
>DATNCZ010000389.1:0-3547 GCA_035553335.1 Gemmatimonadaceae bacterium | reverse complement strand
GCAAAGCCGGTGAGTTATCCGGTGATGCTGCTTGCGTGCGGCGTGCTCATCGCGAACGTCGCACCGCGCGTTCCGGTCAGGCCGCTTCCCATGTCACCGGTAATCGTATTCGCACCGACGATGCTGCAACGCGGCCTCGAGTTGCGTCGCGATACGCTCGCGGCCATGCTGACACGCAAGCACGTCGATTCAGTGACTGCATTCGAATGGGCGCGCGAATTTCAGACGTATGGTGAACAGGCGCGCGTGAATCCCAAGTTGCTGGTTGTCATTGCGTACGCAGAATCGGAATTCAATCCTCGCGCGACGAGTCACGCTGGCGCGATTGGTCTCATGCAGGTGCTCCCCGAGCGTGACTCGTGGAGAGAATACGAGCCGCGCTGCGGCAAGATGACGCCCAAGTCGCTGCACAACCCACGCGTCAACATCTGCTTCGGCGCACACATCTTCGGGGAATTCCTCAGGAGCCACCACGGCGACAACGATCGCGCGCTGGCGGCCTACAACAACGGAACCGGCGAGATGAACTCATATCCCGACCGCGTCTATGCGAGCCTGGCGGCCCTCAAGCGCGGCCGGTGAACCGGTGGTGATGGTTTGGCGGTGGGATTCCGATACTTGGGTTGACACCCCCTTTCGAGAGATCATGCACCCGCACCAGCACAATCAACTCCGCGACGTGGTCATGCTCCCCCTTCTGCTGATCGTCGCACTCGCGGCCTGGACCGCCACCTACGTAAGCGCTCTCACTTCGAGGCGCTGACAAACGGGGTTGAATGACATCGGCGTCCCAGCACTGGCTGGGACGCCGATGTCGCTTCTGGCCTCGAGCTCGCCGGAATTCCGCTAGTGCCCGCGCTCGGGCCGCTGCTGATGGCGCGGCGCGGGCCTGGGGACCGCGATACGCCGCGGGGACACCCCTGACTTCTGATTGACGGTTGGCCGCGGTGGCGGCGGCGCTACGGGCCTCGGATGGGCGATGCGTCCCGTGGTCGGCGGCAGCACGGGCATCCCGTTCAGCGGTGGTCTCAGCTGGCCCTCTCTGGAGTTGCCGTTCCACGGATGCAGGCCGTATTGGCCGGGGACCCGGACACTGCCATCGCCCGACCGACGGCGATATACGGGAGGCGTCACGATGACTGGCGGTCGCAGATATACGTAGGCTGGGTAGCCATAACCGTAGGGCGACCCATACGGTGCGTAACCGTAGCCATAATAGCCGATATAGGGGTCGTATCCGTATCCGCCAACCGGGTAGGCAACGACGGTACCGCCATACCTTCCCGAGGGCACCGCGGCTTCCTGCGGTGCCGGGTGGAAACACGCGCCAAGCGCGATGAGGCAAATGGCCGGAGCCCCATACCTGCCGAATCTCGAGATTGTTCTCTGCACGTACCCTCCTTCCAAATCGCCCTTCTTTTTACCCCGTGGGCGCCGCGATGTGGCACAACCCAGCCCCTCGGCCGATGTGGGAATTCCGGTGCCAAGCCTCGTCGCACCCGGTGGTGTAGCTTTCACCATGCCTGAACAAACAGACCGACTCGCCTGGCTTCGCGCGCTAAGGACCCGCGGACTTCCGGACGCGGTCGGGATAGAGGTGCTGGAGCTTACGCCGACACGTGTCGTTGCGACGATGCCGGTGGACGACCGGACCAGACAGCCGTTTGGCCTGCTCCACGGCGGCGCATCGGTCGCTCTGGCCGAGACGACCGCGTCACTCGGTGCGTTCGCGAACATAGATCCGACTCAGTTCGCCGCGGTCGGCGTCGAGATCAACGCAAACCACATTCGCTCCAAGCGAGACGGCACGGTTCGGGCGGTCGCCGAGCCGGTTCATGTTGGACGTACGACTCAGGTGTGGTCGATCAGGATCGCCGACGAGCAAGATCGTACCGTCTGCGTGGCACGCTGCACGATAGCGATAGTCAAGGCGCCGGCGAACGATTAGCTGGTAGAAACGGCGCGGGCGGCTGGCTCGCCGGGCCTTCGCGAAAGCGTCAGGGAAGCGCTCTGCGGTCATGCCCCGTGCGACGGCTCCAGCCGTCTCGCTGCGACGGGGCTCCGGCTTCTCCGGCCGCTGGTGTGGCCGGAAGATCGGCGATTCCAGGCTCCGGCTGTACCGGAGCGCGGCGCGACGAAGGCAGTCCCGCGGTCCGCCCATTCCACGCCGGTGCGGGTGGCGGTACGTCGCTCTCAGCTCCGGCCGGAAAGAAGATGAACGGAGGCGCCGACGTACTTCTATGGCGCCTGTGCCGGATTCGCCGGGCGACGATGTCCCGATTCACGAGGAATATCGGGACCGCGATCAGAAGAACCACAAAGGCAATGATTCCGGCAGTTGCCATCTGAGCCTTGAGTCGAGGGATGAAGGAACGCGAGCCGTACCGCTCGCCTGCCCCGTCCTTGCACACTTCATGCGAGGAAAGTGACGCAGTGCGGTACAGAGTTTCATACAGGCCGACATCGCCCCGGTTCCACCGTGGGCGAATACGCTCCGTCCCTGCCTCCGATGATCTCACCTACGGTTCACAAGTCCGATTTCCGGGCGCGCGGGCTCGCCAAATCCCTTGGCGATGCAGCGCTTCCCCTGGCCAATCCGGATGATCTCGATCCGTTGATCGACGCAATCGGCGAGGCGCGATACGTCCTGCTCGGCGAGGCATCGCACGGCACCAGCGAGTTCTACACGTGGAGAACCGAGTTGTCCAAGCGGCTCATCGTCGAGAAGCAGTTCTCGTTCATAGGAGTCGAGGGCGACTGGCCGGACTGCTATCGAGTGAATCGCTTCGTCAAGGGATACCAGAACTCGGGAGCGAGTGCGGCGGAAGTGCTGCATGCGTTCGACCGATGGCCGACGTGGATGTGGGCCAATCGCGAAATCGTCGCACTCGCGGAATGGCTGCACGAACACAATCGAGCCCTGCCGGACGAGCAGAAGACAGGATTCTATGGCCTCGACGTGTATTCGCTGTGGGAATCGATGGCGGCGGTGGTCGATTATCTCGAAGGCGTCGATCCCGAATTCGCACGGATGGCGAGGAATGCGTACGACTGCTTCGAGCCGTTCAACGAGGATGTGCAGGAGTACGCGCGCGCAACCGCGCTGGTTCCGATGTCCTGTCAGGACGAGACCGTTCGTGTATTGCGTGAGCTGCGATCCAGAGCCCCAGAGTTCAGTGAAGACGGGCGCGAGGCCTATTTCAATGCGGAGCAGAACGCGATCGTAACGCGTGGCGCGGAGTTGTATTACAGGACCATGGTTCGCGGCGGACCGACGTCGTGGAATGTGCGCGATCACCACATGGTCGATACGCTGGATCGGCTCATGCGTCACCACGGCGACCGCGCCAAGGCAATCGTATGGGAACACAACACGCACGTCGGCGACGCCCGCTTCACCGACATGGCGCGCGCCGGCATGGTGAACGTGGGTCAGCTGGTGCGACAGAGTCACGAGTCGGAAGGAGTCGTGCTGGCTGGCTTCGCAACGCATCACGGAACCGTCATCGCCGGCCGCGAGTGGGGCGCACCGATGCGCAGGATGGAG
>DATNCZ010000388.1:0-13608 GCA_035553335.1 Gemmatimonadaceae bacterium | reverse complement strand
CGATCGCGGCGGCTGCCGAGCGCACTACGCGTGCGGCAGAAGGAGTCGCGCGCACCGCGGACGACAACGTTCGCGTGGTTCAGCACGCAACCGACGGTCTTGCCGCGGTCGCACGCACCGCCGAGGGTCATGCCGCAACTGCGATGCAGGTCAGCGCATCAACGGAGGAACAGAGCGCCGCGTGCGAGCAGATGACGACAGCATCGGCACTGTTGCTGCGCGGAAGCACGCACCTGCGCAACCTGGTCGGAGAATTGCGCACCGCATAAACAACGCGCGTGTAATTCGTACGCCGCCGCGACGACGCCACGACGACGCCACGACGACGTCCACCCACGCGCCGAATTGATGGTCCTGCGTAGGGCGCGGATATATCCGCGCCTGGCCCCGTTACGTGCGATCGGATTCGGATGTCGAACGGATATATCCGCGCCTGGCCCCGTTACGTGGAATCGAATTCGGACGTCTGCCGGATATATCCGCGCCCGCCCCCGTTACGCGCAATCGGATCCGGATGTCCGCATCATTTCACGTCAGGAATGCCAGTGAATCGCCTAATGCGCAAGCACGCGCGCAAAGACGTCGCGATCCACATTGCCCCCCGATAATACCACACCAACTTTACGTCCACGCATCGATTCGCGCTCCTGCATCAGTGCCGCCAGCGCTGCAGCACCTGCACCTTCTGCAACATTATGCGTGTCGGTGAAGTATGCACGCATCGCCTCCTCCACCTCGGCGTCGCTCACCTGCACGACGCGCGCGGCGCCGCGCGTGATGATTTCGAGCGGCTCCGCGAGTGGAGTGCGACACGCCATTCCGTCGGCGATTTCAGTGGTGACCGGGTGCGAGACCACCTGGCCGGCCGAGACCGACAACGCGTAAGCCGGCGCGCCTGTCGAAACCACACCGACGATCTTGGTTGACAACCCGAGCCCATCCCGCGCTGCTATCATGCCGCATATCCCGGAGCCGAGCCCGATCGGCACGTAGACCGTGTCCATGTCCGGTGCAGCCCGCAGGAATTCGAGCGCGTAGGTACCGACTCCACTCACCAGGTGTGGATGGTACGATGGCAACCTGTGCCAGCCGCGTTCCGCGGCGATCCGGTCAGCCGCCTCGACTGCCGCCTGGAAGTCGTGCCCCTCCTCGACGAGATCGGCGCCCAGCGCCCGCATCGCACTGTTCTTCTCCACGCTGTTCCCGTGCGGGACCACGACTAGAACCGGAATGTTGTAGCGCCGCGCGGCGAACGGCACCGACTGGCCATGGTTGCCGCGCGTCGCCGTCACGATGCCCGGAACCCGTTGCGCAGTGCGCTGCAGATGATCCATGTACACGATTCCGCCGCGCACCTTGAAGGCTCCGACGGGAGTGTGGTTTTCGTGCTTGACGATCACGCGTGCCCCTGTGCGCTCGGCAAGCAAGGGCCACGCATATTGCGGCGTCGGCGGCATGGACCCGCGGACGATCTCCGTCGCGGCCTCGAGATCGCTGAGCGATGGAAGGACGGCTGTCATGCGGATCAAGATACTCGCTATCGGCAGTCTCGGCGACGACGACGGGCCGCCGATACTCACCGCGGCGCGAGCCTGCGAGACACCGCCTGTTGTAGATTTCACCATGTCCAACACGCGTCCCGCCGTCGTGCTTTTGAGTGGTGGCCTCGACTCCACAACCGTGCTCGCCATCGCCAGGCGCGACGGCTACGAGGTCAACGCGCTCTCGTTCAGCTACGGGCAGAGACACGACCGCGAGATCGACGCTGCACGCCGGATAGCGAACAGCTATGGCGTTGCACGTCACGAGGTGGTGACCATCGATCTGCGCGTGTTCGGTGGCTCCGCGCTGACATCGGACATTGCAGTACCCAAGGGACGCGACGTGAGCGATGCGACGGACGTGCCGATCACGTATGTACCGGCTCGCAATACGATTTTTCTCTCGTACGCGCTCGCGTTCGCAGAAGTCACTCGAGCGCGAGACATATTCATCGGAGTCAATGCGGTCGACTATTCCGGCTACCCGGATTGCCGGCCCGAGTACATCCATGCATTCGAGCGCATGGCCAACCTCGCGACCCGGGCCGGTGCCGAAGGCAACACGATCGCCATCCGCACACCGCTCATCGATCTGACCAAGGCGCAGATCATCGCGCTCGGCATGTCGCTCGGCGTCGATTACTCGATGACCACGAGCTGCTACGATCCATCCGCCACCGGCGAGGCATGCGGCCAGTGTGATGCGTGCCAGCTACGCCTGGCGGGATTCAATGCGGCAGGTGCCACCGATCCCATAGCATATACGCGCGCAGGACGCGCTTAGCGCGATGGCGTACACAGTCAAGGAAATCTTCTACACGCTGCAAGGGGAAGGAGCAAATACCGGCCGCGCAGCAGTGTTCTGCCGTTTTTCAGGGTGCAACCTGTGGACCGGCCGCGAGAGCGATCGCGCGAGTGCCGTCTGTACGTTCTGTGACACTGATTTCGTCGGTGTTGGCCCTGACGGCGGGAAGTTCGCGGATGCCGAAGCGCTCGCGAGTGCGGTGGAATCGGCCTGGAGGCCGACCACGGACGACGGGGCTGAACGTTTCGTGGTATGCACGGGCGGTGAGCCGTTATTGCAGCTCGACGAGCCGGCCGTCGAGGCACTGCATCGCCGTGGCTTTCGCGTTGCTGTCGAAACCAATGGAACGCAGCCTGCAATAGCCGGCCTCGACTGGATCTGTGTGAGCCCAAAATCCGACGCAGCCCTCGCGATCACGACTGGTGACGAGCTCAAGCTGGTCTATCCGCAGGAGCGGGCACTTCCGGAGCGTTTCGCGAATCTCCAGTTCACGCACTTCTACCTCCAGCCGATGGACGGACCGTCGCTTGAAGAGGCAACCCGAGCGGCAATCCAGTATTGTCTCGATCATCCCAAGTGGCGGCTATCGGTACAGACGCACAAGGTGGCCGGAATCCGCTGACATTGCGATCGTATCGACTTTGGACCACCACTGTTGCGGGGGGCCTGTCATGTGCGTCGTAAAGTGGATGAGCACGACGATGGCGACCACACCAGACGCGGACTGACGCTTGTCCGACGAATGGAACGCGATTCACGGCGACGGCCGGGATGTCGCGGGACAGGATCGGACCTACGAAGCCGTGCTGGCCAGCGAGGCGCGCTTCCGAGCCGTCTTTGAGCACTCCGCGGTCGGCATCGCACTCATCGATACCGATGGCAGGATCATCGCAACGAATGCTGCCATGCAGCAGTTCCTTGGCTACTCCAGCGAAGAGCTGCTGAACCGCCAGCTGTACCAGCTCGTTCCCGACGATGACGCCAACGGTCTCGCCGCAGCCATGGCGGCGATCTCGAGCGGCGCAAGTCCGGAGCTCGCGATCGAGCAGCGTTATACTCGCCGCGATGGCGAGATCGTATGGGCCGCATTGACGATGTCGCGCGCACACAGCGCAACCACCGGCAAGTCGCTCGGCGTCATCGCCATGGTGCAGGACATACGCACACGCAAGTCGCTCGAGGAACGACTCACGCATCAGGCATCGCACGATCCGCTCACGGATCTTCCGAATCGCACGCTGTTCAGGCAGCGAGTCGAGATGGCACTGCAACGCGCAGCTCACCGTGATCGCGTAGTGGTGATGTTTCTCGATGTCGACAACTTCAAGGCGGTGAACGACAGCGCCGGGCACAGTGCGGGCGACCAGCTGCTCGTCGTCGCAGCGGCCCGCTTGCTCAACGCGACGCGCGGCTCGGACACCGTCGCGCGCTTCGGCGGCGACGAGTTCGCGATCCTGCTCGAGAATGTGCGCGACGACGAGGAGGCAAGGATCGTTGCCGATCGCATCACACGCGCCATGCGACAGCCGATCCCGATCGGAAACGAGATGGTGACGGTCGGAATCAGCACAGGCATCGCGCGACCACACTCGGACAGCGATGGCGCCGATGAGGTGCTCCGCAATGCCGACGTGGCGATGTACTCCGCCAAGGGATCGGGCAAGAACCGCTACCAGTTCTTCGAGCCTTCGATGCACACAGCCGTCGTCGACAGGATCGGTCTCGAGACCGATCTGCGCCACGCAGTGGCGGTACCAGCGTCGGAATTCGTGCTGCACTACCAGCCGCTCGTCCAGCTCGATACCGACACCGTCGTCGGTGTCGAAGCTCTCGTGCGCTGGAATCACCCTCGCCGCGGCGAGCTGCAGCCCGCTGATTTCATCACGGTAGCCGAGGAAACCGGGCTCATCGTTCCGCTTGGCCGATGGGTGCTTCATGAAGCCTGCACCCAGGCTTTCGCCTGGTGGCACGGCTTGCCGGATGAACATCGCATGAGTATCGCCGTAAACGTCTCCGGAAAGCAGATCCAGGACGCGACCTTCGTTTCCGACGTCGCGGCGGCACTCGCCGACTCCGGGCTTCCGCCGGCGCGACTGGTCCTCGAGATCACGGAAACCGTCATCATGCACCGTACCGAGATGATGGTCCAGCGACTGCAGGAACTGAAGGAGCTCGGCGTCCATCTCGCGATCGATGACTTCGGCACGGGCTATTCATCACTCAGCTATCTGCAGCAATTCCCGATCGACATCATCAAGATCGACAAGGCCTTCATCGAAGGGATGGAGCGTGACGCGGCCGGTGCTGCCCTTACCCGCACCATCATCGGACTCGGCGGGACGCTCGGGCTGTCGACCATCGCCGAGGGAATCGAGCATGCGTCGCAGCGCGTGACGCTCGAGGATCTGGGCTGCGTCATGGGCCAGGGTTTCCTGTTCGCGCGGCCATCCATAGCAGCCGGCGTAGGCGAGAACGTCAGCAAGCCGAGCAAGGCTCCGGAGAAGAAGTGATCGCCCGCTAAGTTTAGGGAGCGTACAACACACCACCTCCGGAATGCCGATCCATCTGGTAAAAGGCCTCACCCTCGCACTGGCGTTGCTCGCGCCCGTTGTCACCACGCTTTTCTTTCACAGACGATCACTTGCTGCAGCCCGGCGACAGGATCAGGTGCAATAGTGTACGCTGGTCACATCGGCTTTGGGCTTGGTGCGTACTCGTTCCGGAAGACACTCCCTCTGTGGCTCGTGCTCGTCGCGGCGCAGATCCCCGATTGGCTCGACGCCGGATCCTGCGTCGCGGACATCAGTCGCGGTCCCAACGGCCTGTACACGCACGGATTCATCCCCGTTGGAGTTGCCGCGATAGTCTTTGGGTTGCTGGCATATGCCATCACTCGCGACGTGACCGGCATGTTGATCGTGGCACTGGTGGTCGTGTCGCATTGGGGGCTGGACTATTTTACCGGGATCAAGCCGACGTGGCCGGGCGGACCGATCGTGGGCATGAATCTCTATGCGCGGCCGTTGGTCGACTTCGCCCTGGAGTCGGCGACGATTCTCGCGGGATGGCTGCTGTATCGTCGTACGCTTCCGAAGTCGGTAAGAAATCACGGTTGGACATACGCCACACTGCTGATGCTGTGCACACTGCAAGTGCTCGCAGGCGCAGCATTCGCGCTCAGTCTTGGAGGTCACACAAAATGCTGATGAGCATCCCCGTCATATCGCCGATCGAGATACGGCTTGGTGAGCCGGGCGTTCGCATGCTGCCAGCGCCGGATTACGAAATTCACGCGCTTCCCCCCGCTGCAATCCTGAGCGCGGAGACGTCAACGCCGTCCGAGGATCCCGCAATCAGGGCGCTGAATGAGATCGAGCTCGCCGCACAGATCAGCGAGTATCATGATTTCTCATGGTGGGATGAGCGCATTCGGCAGATCCGCGAGCGGCTCGGACAGGATCTGGCAGGCTGACGCATTTGCAGTGTTGGCCCCAGGCGACGGATGCTGACACATCACAGGTCATCCACCGACTTGGGCCAGTCCTGCTTGAGTAATCGCGACAGTCCGCGATCCGCCAGCAACTTTCCGCCGGTCTGGCACCGGGCGCAGTAATCAGTCTCGTTGCTTGCGTATCTGATGCGCTGCACGGGGGTTCCGCATACCGGACACGGCTGCCTGTACTTGCCGTGTACCGCCATCTCAGGACGAAACGCCGTGACACGCTCCGGAAATTTGTCGCCGGTCTCCGCGCGCAGACGATCGGTCCACTCGCGCAGCACGACGCGCGTTGCGTCGTACAATCCGAGTGCGTCATCGTCGCTGATGCGCGCGCTCAGTGCCACCGGCGAGAGACGCGCGCGATGCAGGATCTCGTCGGAATATGCGTTGCCGATTCCATCGAACAGACGCGGATCGGTGAGTGATCTCTTGAGTGTGTGATTCTCGCTCCGCAGTCGCGCCGCGAACGCGCTGAAATCCGACGCGAACACATCGAGCCCGCCACGATCTATCTGCGACAGGGCTTCCCTGCCGCCGATCAGTGACAGCGAGGCACGTCGCGTGGTTCCGGCTTCGGTGAGAACGAGCGTGCCAGCTTCGAACGCGAACGTCGCGAGACTCAGCTTTTTCGGGGCAGCCTTGCCAGCCGGCAGCCAGCGCAACCTGCCGGCGATCATGAGATGGAGGACGATGAACAACTCGCCTTCCAACCCGATCACGATTCGCTTTCCGACCCGCCCGACCTCCACGACTTCACGCCCGTCCGCTTCGGCGATTGGCGGATCGAAAGTCCGGAGCACGAACGGATTCAATACGGCAAGCGCGATGAGGCGCTGGTGCAGAATTCGTGCGTTCAGCGCCTCGATGTAGATAGTGATGTCGGGAAGCTCAGGCACTCTCGGTCACGTCAGAAATTCGTGCAGCAACGAGTGAAAGTGGTGCACGCCGTTCTCTCGCTTGACCGAGTAGCGTCCGCGATCGTAGATCCTGGATCTGAGATTCTTCTGAACCGCCTCGCAGATCTCGATATCCTCGACCTGTATCTCGTCACTGAACTTCAGCAGTCGAGTCCATGTCTCGTCGGCCTCCACGTCCGCCGGAGGGCTGGCAGAATACCACTCGAATATCGTCAGCGTGCGATCGACGCCGAGCGGCAGGATCACGTTCGTCTGCATCTGACCGAGGTAGACGTTGAGCATGACATTCGGGAACATCCAGTAGTACTGCGCCTGGTCGTCGGCAGTGCCGCTCTGCTCCGGAGGAAGGTAGTTGCGCGCCTCCCGGTTCCCGGTGACAGGGCGCAGCGGCGCATGCTGCAGCGAGTAGTACCGGTGCGGCTCGACGCGATACTGGTCGTACGCTATCTCCTTGTGAAGACCCGGATGCACCACCGGAATGTGATAGCCTTCGAGATAGTTGTCGATGTACACCTTCCAGTTGCAGTCGAGGGTGTACTCGCGCCGCATCACGTAGCGCATCTCGTCGATGTGAAAGTGCCGCGCACGATCGGGGATGTCCTCCAGAAACTCGCTCAACGGTGGCGCCTTGAGATCGAGGTTCGCGAAGACGAGCGGCCCCCACTGCGCCACCTGGACTGGCTTGAGGTGCATGTCCTCCATGGAGAAGCGCTCGACACCTTCCATCTCCGGCGCGCGAATCAGGTCGCCCTGAAGATTGTACGTCCATCCGTGATAGTGGCACTGCAGCGTCTTGCGCTTGCCGCACCCCACGGCGACCATACCGGCCCTGTGCAGACAGACGTTGTGAAAGCCGCGCAGCGTTGGACCGTCGCGCAGTATCACGATTCCCTCGCCAGCGACGTCGGCAGTGAAGAACTGCCCCGACTCGGCGACCTGCTCCGCACGCCCCACGAGCTGCCACGTTCGGCCGAATATCCGCTCCTGCTCCAGCTCGAGATACACCGCATCCGTGTACAGACGCGACGGAATGGTCGATGCGCTCGCGATCGACGCGTCGAACGGGAAATGGACCGGCATGAGAAATTCCTGGATCGATTGGTCGGAAATTGTAACACAAAAAAAGGGGCCCGGCAGCATCACGCCGCCGGACCCCTTCATCAATAGCCCTATCGTAGCGTGCTTATGGCACGAGCAGAATCAGGTACGGCGAGGGGCGCCAAAAGGTCTTCGGGTCAGTAATGTGAATCGCCCCGTGGAACACTCGGCCCTTTGCATTGGACCGATCTGCACCGGTGAGGTCCTGCGAAGAGATGATCTCGTACGTGCGCGTCGTATCTACTGGAACCGTCGTCATCGCAGACATGTCGAACGCACGGAACAGCGTGGAATCCGGGTGGCCGTTCGCCGGCCGGATGGACTGGCCGATCTTCACGATGAACGGGAAGCGCGACCCGCCAACCACCTGCGCGATTTTGTGCTTCACGAGATAGTCGGCCGTACCGCTTACGACAAACACCCTGCGATTCTCATAGGCCGCGGAATCGATCGTGTAGCCGAGCTGCTGCGTGCGGTACTGGAGCGAATCTCCACGAATGTTCGCCGCGTACAGCTGCCGGACCAGTGAATCGGCGCGCGTCTGCGACGACGCGAGCTGGGTCTGCAATGCCGCGACCGTCGTCTGGAATTCTGTAACCTGTGCCTTGAGCTGGGAGTTCTCGCCACCCAGTCTGGAAACCCGTTCGTTGATGGTACGCAGGCGGGCCTGAGTGCTCTTGAGCCGCGCGAGAGCCTGAACCGTCCGTGCGCGAACGCCTTCTTCATAGGAAGTGATTGGCTCACCCTTGTTCTTCGCCTTGATGCCGGCGGAGGAGGTTGCCGAGTCGATTGACGCCATCGCCGCCAGAAGGCTGCGCGTAACGCCCATGAGCGAGTCCTTCTGTGCCTGTAGCTCCGCCGTCTGGGACACGGTTGTGGAATCGGTGGCCAGCGCCGTGGCGTTGCTAGCTGACGTTGTAGCCCCCGCACTCGTGCCCTTTTCACCCTTCTGGCAAGCGGCGAGAGTAATCGCCAGCAGGACAGCTGGTGATATCCATCTTGCGGCACGACTCATATATCCTGATCTCCCATAGTGGTTACATGCGCCGCTGCATCCGCAGAGGGCATATTCCGGACTGCTGTTCGAGTGAATGTCTGCCAGTATCGCGCCACACGAATAGTCATATGTTTATCATGCCGTTGGCGTCGGATACGGTCGAGCGGCGCGCGCGCAAGACGGTATGTTTCTCCTATGAAACAGCCCCGTGAAACGCATTGAATCATGACTCCTTATTTTCGACTTTGACACCGCAAGAAATTGGGCTGGAGTCACGCCGGCGGAGCGCCGGATCGGGGAACAGGGAAATTTTGGCTGGTCAGAGAATCCCCGATCGGACCCGCTCGCCAGTGATTGCGACACGTGCCGCCAGACGGCTCATAGCGATCGTCGTGGCCGCGTTGACGCTGGCTGCTCCGCGAACGGCGTGGGCCCACGCACATCTGGTCAGGAGCGCACCGTCGGCGGGATCTCACATTGCCGTCGCGCCGACCGGGATCGAGCTGTGGTACAGTGAAGCCGCCGAAGCAACGCTCACCACGATCTCCATAACCGGGCCGGGGCCCAGCCGCACAGCAATCGGGCCGGTAACGGTCGACCCCAGCAATCCGCTGCACCTGCTTGCGACGTTCGATGCACCTCTGGGGCCGGGAAAGTACACGGTGGCCTGGCGCACTGTCGCGAAGGATGACGGGCACCCATCCAGAGGCAGCTTCACCTTCGTGGTCGATAGCGCGGCCGGGGGAACGACGGGCGCCGGTAGTGCATCCACCGGTGCAATACAGCACGATAGCGTCGGGGCCGCGAGCACCAGGACATCTCCCGCTCCAGTGCAGGGAATGGATGTGGAAGCGCCGGGCTATGTGCTGGCGCGCTGGCTGACCTTCGTCGCCCTTATAACGGTAGTGGGCGTGGCAGCGTTCGTACTGCTGGTACTGTCGAGGGTGAGCCCGGAGGGTGGTGCCGACACTGTCGGGGCGTTCGAGGATCGCGCGACGAGGCACGCGGCAACGCTCGGGCTTGCCGCCGGAATCGTCTTCCTCATAGCCTCGGCATGCCGGCTGTACGCTGAGCACGCGGTCGTCGGAGGAAACGTGGCGATGGGGTCGCTCCTGGACATGTTCTGGGGAAGAGTCTGGATCACGCAGTTTGTCATCACGGTGATCGTGTGCATCGCCTTTGCATCGGCTCGTGGCGCGCATCGGCGAGGGGCGCCATGGCTAGTGGTGGCGTTTGCGTCAGTGGCGCTTGCGGCGACGCCTGCATTCGCCGGACACGCGATGGCGGCGCCTGGAAACAGAAGTCTCTCCATTGCCATCGACGTCATTCACGTGGTTGCGGCGGGCGCATGGCTGGGTGGCTTGCTGACCCTCACGGTGGTTGGAGTGCCCGCGGCGCTCTCGATTGGGAATTCCATCGACGCGGATGCGCGCGCTACAGGAGAGGTGCCATTGGTTGCACGACTGGTGAACGCGTTCAGTCCGTTGGCGCTGGTGTCTGCGGGATTCGTCGTCGCAAGCGGAGTGCTTGCCGCGTGGATGCGTGTCGGATCTTTTGCGGCGCTGTTCCATTCGACGTACGGGACCGTGCTCCTCGTGAAGCTGGGGTTCGTGATGCTGGTACTCGCGGGCGGCGCATTCAACTGGCTGCGGATGCGGGGGGCGCTCGCTCATCGGGAGACCGGTGGATCTGCAGTTGGCGGCTTCCGGCGCTCGGTGTGGATCGAGCTCACGGCTGGAGTGCTCGTGATCGCGGCGACGGCTGTCCTCGTGGCGACCCAGCCGCCCGTGCGTTGAATCGCGGAACTCTCATATCCCAACAGAAATACTCGTTTGTCTCCGGAGCGAGCCGGGACCATGCTGCCGATCGCTGGGTATGATATCGCTTCTGGTGACGTGACCGGATGCTGATCCGCGCCACGATGCGCCCCGTTCGCGACGTCAACGATCGAGGAACTCGGCATGACAGGCGGGCCAATTCAATCCAGCCTGACGCGTTGGGCGACGCCTGCGCGAGGATACAGCGCCGGAGGTATTGATCACTCCGCGGCGGCGACGCGACGAACGGCATGGTGGGCGCCTCTCGCATTCGTTGCCGTCGTGCTCGCCGTTCTGACCGCGACTCCGGTGCTGGTGAGTTATCGCGTGCGCCGGCTGCGCGATCAGCTTACCGATGGCAGCGGCGCGGGACGAGTGATCGTCAACGATCTCGAAGTGGCGTTCGCGACACAGCTACTGATCCACGAAGGTGAGAATGCCGCCGGCACGCCAGCGGCCAGTGCATCGGGTGATTCGGTCGCCAAGTTGCGCGAGCGGGTCGACGAATTGGCGCTCGATTCGGTTGCGCGACGTGTGGGGCCGGATGCCGTCGAGCAATTCGTGGAGCTGCGCACGCTTGCAAAATCGTGGCACGACCGGATGGATTCGGAGGTGGCCACGTCTGGAATTGCGGCGGCGAGACTCACGAAAGGTCTCAGCATAACGGGGCAACAGGTTCTCAATTCCGCGGAGTCGCTGGACAACTATTTCCAGGCGCTGGGGCTGCAGCAACGCGCGCGCATTCGACGCCTCGAGCGTGTCAACCTGATATCGGCCGTCATACTCGCACCACTGGCACTTGCCGCGGCGCTGGCGCTCTTCTGGACAGGACGACGCACGCTGTTCTTCGCGCACGCCGCCGAGCGCGACAGAGCAGCGCTTGCACGTGCGATGCTGTCCAAGGCCACGCTCGTTCGCGGCCTTACGCACGACCTCAAGAATCCACTTGGCGCAGCCTACGGCTACGCGGAGCTGCTGGAAGACAACATGGTAGGGCCCGTTTCCACGGAGCAGCGCGAAATGCTCGGCAGGATCAAGGGACTCGTCACGCTATCTGTGACTACCGTGAATGACCTGCTGGAACTGTATCGCGATGGCTCCGACGGTCTGCAACTGCAGCGAGTACCGACCGAAGTGGAGAGTCTTGCGCGACTCGTAGTGGCGGATTTCATGGCGGAAGCGCAGCAGTCCAGTCTGGACCTCGCGTTCGACACCGACACCCTGCTGGAATCGGATGAGCCGCGCGCCGCTGGCAATTCGTCCATTCTTGCGAGCACCGATCCGGCGCGCGTGCGCCAGATTCTTGGCAATCTCGTTTCGAATGCGATCAAGTACACGCCGGCCGGCGGTCGCGTGCGACTGTCGATACGCGGCCCGAGCAAGAGCGATCCACGGGTTGCGATAGACGTGCGGGATACGGGCCCCGGCATCCCTGCGCCATTTCAGGAGCGCATCTTCGAAGAGTTCTTCCGCTTGCCGGAGAACGAAGGGATTGCCGGATCTGGTGTTGGACTCGCGATCAGTCGTCGCTTCGCGCGCCTCCTGGGCGGCGACATCACCGTGACTGACTGGTTCGAGGGCGGATCCGTGTTCACGCTATGGCTGCCAGCGGATCAGGCAGGAAAACACAACGCGCCCGTAAGGGTTGCATAATTGACCACACTGTCCACGCGCCGAATTGGCGGTCCCGCGTAGGGCGCGGATTCTTCCGCGCCTGGCCCATTTACGCGCAATCGGAATCAGATGTCCGCGGTATATGTCCGCGCCTGACCCATTTACGCGCGATCGGAATCAGATGACCGCGGTATATATCCGCGCCTGGCCCATTTACGCGCGATCGACGATCAGGGTTTCGCCGGCGGCAGGTTGGTCAGCAGATACCGCGTCAACAACGAGTAGACGTGAAGCGTGGTTCCCGCGCCCTCACAGATGCAGTGAGTGCGATTGGGATACACCATCATGTCGAACTCCTTGCCGAGTGACACGAGGCGATTGACGAGACGCTCGGTGCCCTGATAGTGAACGTTGTCATCACCCGAGCCGTGCACCACCAGCAACTTGCCGCGCAACCCCTGCGCGAAGTTGATCGGCGATCCCACATCGTAGCCGTGCGCATTGGTGGATGGCAGGCCGACGTAGCGCTCCTCGTAGATCGTGTCGTACAACCGTTGATCCGCGACTGGCGCCACGGCCATTCCGAGCTTGTACACATCGGGATAACGGAACATCGCGTTCAGCGTGCTCGATCCGCCGCCACTCCAGCCCCATATCGCGACGCGATTGCTATCGGCGTACGATCTGGTGCGCGCGAACGTGCGTACCGCATCCGCCTCTTCCTGGCTCGAAAGCGGACCGATCGCGCCGTAGATGACGTGACGCCATGCGCGACCCTTTGGCGCCGGTGTCCCGCGCGTGTCGAAGCTGACAACTATGTAGCCCAGGTCGGCCAGCATGCGATGCCACAACATTCCTGGGCCGCCCCAGCGGTCCACAACCGTCTGCGCGGCCGGCTCGCCATATACCTGGACGAGCACTGGATATTTCTTCTTCGGATCGAAATTGCGCGGGCGCAGCATCCAGCCATCGAGTGTAGCGCCGTCGCTGATCTGAACCTGGAAGAACTCGACAGGAGGCTGGATCAGTGGTGCGACCGCGGTCCTGAGCGCCGCGTTGCTGACGAGCGTGCGCGCGGTGCGGTGCGCCGGCAGCTCGACGATGTCGGTAACGGGTGGCGTGTCGAACGTGGAATACGTGTGGACTGCCCACTGTGCGTTCGGCGATATCGAATAGCCGTTGGTGCCAGTGAGATTTGCGGGAGTCACGCGCTCTGGCGGACCTGGCGACCGGTACGATACGCCGTAGAGATACCGCTGCGTGGCGTTCGTAGGCGACGCGACCACATAGAGCCAGCCACGCTTCTGATCGATGCCAGCG
>DATNCZ010000387.1:0-7580 GCA_035553335.1 Gemmatimonadaceae bacterium | reverse complement strand
CGCTTCGGCCTGCGAGAATGCTTCGAATAGCTTTGCCTGTTGCGCATCAGTCATTCCGATTCCGGTATCGGAGACGCGGAACGTGTACTCGTCCCGGCCACCTGCCGAGGCACGCGCACGCGTTACATCGAGACGCACGGTTCCGTGATCGGTGAACTTGGACGCGTTGGACAGAAGATTGAGAAGCGTCTGCCGTACCTTGATCATGTCGGCACGCATCGCGCCGAGCCCGGGCGCACAGTTCACCTCGAGATGATTTCCGTTCTGCGCTATGAGCGGCTCCACGGTCGTCACGACGTCGTCAACGGTCGCGCGCACGTCGAACGTCTCGAGGTACAACTCCATCTTTCCTGCCTCGATCTTCGACAGATCGAGCACGTCGTTTATCAGCGCGAGCAGATGCTTGCCGGATGATCTGATCTTGTCCAGATCGGCGATGTACGCAGTGTCTCCATTCTCCTCCGCGTCTTCCTTCAGCATCTCGCTGTAGCCGATGATGGCGTTGAGCGGAGTGCGCAGCTCGTGACTCATGTTAGCGAGGAATCGGCTCTTGGCCTGATTCGCGGACTCTGCTTCGCGCTTGGCACTCAACAGATCGGTGACGTCGTGATACAATGCCATTATTCCGACGTTCTTTCCCTCGACTGCGACAGGCACGCCCGCCAGCTCCACATCGAGCAGCGAGCCATCCTTGCGGCGACGCTTGCCGATCCCTCTCGCCGTACGATGTGTTGCCTGACTCGTGTACGCCTTCGCTTCGGCTTGTGTCTCCTCCGTGTTGATGAGATCGTCCAGATCGCGGCCGACGCCTTCCTACTGCGAATAGCCGAACAATTTCTCGAAGGCAGGATTGAATGAGGTGATGCGTCCGTTGGTCTCGAGCGTCACGATTGCAACGGGACTGTTCACGACAACCGTTTCGAAATACTCCTTCTGCCGCTGTGCCTCGGTGTACAGCCGCGCATTCTCGATCGCAATTGCGGCTTGTGGCGCGAACAGGTTCAGCAATCGCAGGTCGTCGGCACCGAACTGTCGCGCCGGATCCGAGTGGACGCTCGCAATCGCGCCAACGAGCCGCTTGCCGATCAGCAACGGTGCAGCCATCACTGCGCGCACGGTGCTGCGCACGTCGGAATAGCTTCGTGAACGGCCCGACCATTCGTCATACTCCGGAATGATCAACGGCTCGTGCGTCACCGCGACCGTACCCATCGCGCCCTCGCCGAGTCCGAGACGGACGCCGGTGGAATCCTTGCCGATGTGGTGGCTTGCGACGATTACGAGCTCGCGAGTCTGCTCGTCGTAGATCGCGAGCTCGCCACCCGTGACTCCGAGCAACGTGACCGCGCGCTCGAGCACAGCCTGAAGCAGTTTGGAGAGCTCGCGCTCCGACGACAGATCCGCCATCGTGTCGAGCAATGCCTTCTGTTCATCCGCGCGCTTGCGCTCCGAGACGAGCAGTCTCGCGCGTCCGATCGCGAGGCTCGCGAAGTCGGCAACCGCACTGAGTACCTTGAAGTCGGACGGTGTGAATGCATTCGGCTCGGCGCTTTCCACTACAAGCACACCGATCACCTGGTCATCGATGTGCAGCGGGACGTCCACCTCCGACCCGCTGTTGAGGCTGGGCAGGTAGCTGCGCTCGCCTGCGACGGCGGCGGTGTAATGGAGTTTCGCGTCCTTCACCGCGCGATCGCTCAGTCCCTCGCCGGGATGTACCCGCCACGCTTTGGGGACATCGGGCCAGCCGATGCTTGCACGGAGCACACGGTCACCCGTTTCATCCAGTAGAAAGGCGCCGAGGAAGTCATAGCCCAGCGCTTCGTCATGGAGACCGTCGACCAGGCGCTGGCAGACCTGCGCTTCATCGGTAGCCGCTACAAGATCGACGGCCAGCCGCAGCAGCGCGGCCTGTCGATGTGCAAGAGTCCCACGTCGCGGCGTCCTGCGAGCCGCGGATTTAGAAGACACCTGGCGCATGGCGCTTTGTCCTCTTGCTTGTGAAACCGCTGGGCCGGACTGGTCAAGTATGCGGGCAGGGCGTGGCCAACGCTACCGGGAAAAACGAATTGGATTTGGGGCTGCCCGTGCGGGATGGCTCCCCCGCCTGCCGCCGGCCCCCATAATGCCGTAACGTTACTTGCCGGGGATGCCCAGCGCACGTGCGGCCAATCAGTGATCGGGCAACTACGATGACAGCGATCATGTTCCACAACCTGTGTCTCGCACGGCGCCACGCCGTCGCGATTCTCGCATCGATGACCCTGGCGCTCGCCGGTCTCCCAGCCGGCGCTCAGTCCTCCAGCGTCGGTTCGTTTGCCGAAGCGGCCGCGCGTGCCGCGGCTGCTGCCGGTGCAGGCTTCGCCCGTCGCTCGTCGCTCCAGCAGATGTACAGCGGCACCGCCGTTCGTCCGTTCTGGACCGCGAACGGTCGTCCCACGCGTCAGGCTCTGGCGGTAATTGGCATCCTTGGCGATGTCGCCACACGCGGCCTCGACGCGCGCAACTACGGTTCCGCCGAGCTTGCCACCATGGCCGGTACGCTCGATGGACGCAGCGATTCGACTCGACTGGCCCGGTTCGATGTTGCGCTCTCTCGCTCGGTGATCCAGCTGCTCGGCGACCTGCACGAAGGGCGCACGGATCCGAGCAGGCTGGGCTTTCATCTCCCTCCGTCGCACAGCAATCTGGATCTCGCAGCAATGGCGGTCGACATGAGTGCCGCGCCGGATCCGAACGTCGTGATTACGTCCGCCGAGCCGGTGTATACCGGCTACAGGGCGCTTGAAGCAACGCTCGCACGATACAGAACACTCGCCGCTGACACGAGCCTCAAGGCGCCGCCGCCCGCTAAGGGCACGCTGCACGTCGGCGACAGCTATGCCGGTGCTGAAATACTTCGGCGGCTGCTCGTGGCACTTGGAGACCTGTCGCCGAGCGCCGCGGCCGCGGATGCGACGCAGGGCGCTCAGTACAGCACGACTCTGTCGACGGCTGTGGCTGCATTTCAACGTCGGCACGGACTGGTGGCCGATGGCGTCGCGGGACCTTCGACGATGCGGGCATTGCGGGTGCCTCTCGCACACCGGGTGCAACAGATCGAACTGACGCTCGAACGATGGCGATGGCTCCCGGACAGCGTGCCTTCTCGCTACGCGGTGGTCAACATCCCGGGCTTTCGACTGTATCTCTTTGAGAATGACCGGTATGCGTCGAAGCCCGAGATTCGCATGAACGTCATCGTCGGTCGCGCGGGTCGCAGCAGGGCAACGCCCATCTTCACTGGCACGATGAGCCAGGTCGTCATTCGTCCCTACTGGGATGTACCGGCCAGCATAGCACGCAACGAGATCATTCCAGCGACTCGGCGCCGGTGGGGCTACTTCGCCGACCAGAACCTCGAGATCGTCAGCGGTGGCGACGTCGGTGCCAGAGTGTATCCACTGAGCTCGGCCAATCTCTCGCGCGTTGCATCGGGATCGCTGCGAATCAGGCAGCGGCCGGGGCCGAACAATTCATTGGGGCTCATCAAATTTCTCTTTCCCAACGAGTTCAACGTGTACCTGCACGATACGCCAGCGCAGTCGTTGTTCTCACAGTCGCAGCGCGATTTCAGTCACGGCTGCATCCGCGTCCAGGATCCACTGTCTCTCGCCGAGTTCGTACTTCGCGATCAGGACGGGTGGATCCGCAGCTCCATAGACAGCGCGATGCACGGAACGAAGACGATACGCATATCCATGTCGCGTCCCGTAGCGGTCTACATTCTCTATCAGACTGCGGTTGTTGCTCCGGAGGGTATCGTGTATTTCTACGATGATCTCTACGGACACGATGCGAGGCTGGCGCAAACGCTGGCGAGGAGTCGCCCGCCAGCCTGGACCTATTAGACTTCCACCATGGCCATCATCTCGCGTGGCTTCCGCAGCCGGCGGCCTCCTGTGGATCCCTCCCGCGTTCCGCCGGGCCAGTATGTGACGAACGACTTTCCAGTCCTGTCCGCTGGCCCTACGCCGCACACCCCGCTCGACAAGTGGACCTTCACGATCCGCGGCCTCGTCGACACACCGAAATCGTGGACCTGGGACGAGTTCGCCCAACTTCCGCACGCGGACGTGAAGGTCGACATCCACTGCGTCACCAAGTGGACCAAGCTCGACACCATGTGGTCCGGCGTCGCGATCGATACGCTGCTGGACGGAATCGACATCGGTAAATCGAAGTACGTCACGGCATTCTGCGACGGTGGCTACACCACGAACGTTCCGCTCGCTGATCTCGTCAACGGGCAGGCGTGGATTGCAGTCGGCTACGACGGAGCGCCGCTGCATTCGGAACACGGCGGACCCGCGCGTCTGCTCGTGCCGCATCTCTACTTCTGGAAGAGCGCCAAGTGGGTGCGTGGATTGGAGCTGCGCGATCACGACGTTCCCGGATTCTGGGAAGTGAACGGCTACCACGACTACGGAGATCCATGGAAGGAGCAGCGCTACCAGGGCGACTGATCTGGCGCTCGGCGCGCGTCGTCGAGATAATCGACGAGACGCCGCGCGTGCGCACGCTCCTGCTGGACTGCCCGGATTGGCCCGGTCATCTCGCAGGCCAGCACGTGGACGTGCGGCTCACCGCGGAGGATGGCTACCAGGCGGAGCGCAGTTATTCCATCGCGTCAGCGCCTGCCGATGAAGTACTCGCGCTTACCGTGGAGCGCATCGACGACGGCGAGGTGTCACCGTATCTCGTAGGCGAGCTGCGCGTCGGGGACGAGATGGAGCTGCGCGGACCGATCGGCGGTTATTTCGTATGGAGCAAGATGCGAGGTGGTCCGCTGCTGCTGCTGGCCGGTGGATCCGGCATCGTGCCTCTGCGCTGCATCATGCGCCAGCATGCGGCTGTGATGAGCGACGCTCCGATCAAATTGTTGTACTCGGTGCGCTCGCAAGCGGAGATCATATATCGCAATGAGCTGGATCAGTTCGCTCGCAACGGAGTCGAAGTGATCTACACGCTCACCCGCGAGTGGCCCCCCGAATGGACAGGATACCATCGCCGCATCGACGCCGACATGCTGCGCGAGGTCGCGTGGCCCGCCAGCGCGCGTCCGCTCGCTTACGTCTGCGGACCGACCGCATTCGTCGAGCGTGCAGCGAGCGAACTGGTGTCACTGGAGTACGAGCCGGACAGAATCAAGACCGAGCGATTCGGTCCAACCAACGACAGCGCGATCGTCGACCGATCGGCGCGCGAGAACACATCACCGATCACATGAGTCGCTGACGCAACGAGTGCAGCCCGCGGATTCCCGAAGGCTGCACTCGTTTCGCTTCACAGCGCGCCGTCAATGGTCGCGCGGCCAGCCGTGATTCTGCTGATTCGATTGGTCGTTGCCGGGGAGAGTCTTACCCGTGCGGCTCGACTGACTCGGCTGACTCGCCGTCGTTGGAAGTGTCTTCCCCGACTGCGCGTGACCGCTCTGGTATCCACCGTTCGGTGTTACACGATCGGGATAACGTTGCCGAGTCGGATAGCTGGTGGAGCGCTGCGGAGCGGGTAGCGCCTTTCCACCCTGCACGCCTCGGTTATCGTAAACCGGCTGCCGATACACGGGTTGATATACCGGCTGCTGGACGATCACCGTCTGTGGATACGTGTTGTATCGACCGTAATTGCCGTACTGTCCATCCTGATCGTAGCTGCCGTACCGGCCGTAGTTGCCATCCGGCTGCCAGAATGCCGCTACGTCATACGCTCCAGCGCCGCCCTGCGCGTCGCGAATGCGGACCACGGTCGTGTATCCGTTCTGCGCCGTGGGCTGCTCGATTACGTCGGCCCTGCCGCGCCCCTCGCGCATCTGCACAGTCACGTAGCCGTCGACCGGTGGAACCGCGCTCACCGCGCGTGTGTTGTCGTAACGGGTCATCTCGCGCGGCCCCATTGCCATCACAGCAGTGCGGCCACCCTGCATCTGAACGCGGATCTCCTGATCCACATTGCCGCGCCATTCGAACAGCTCGCGCTGAGTCGAGCGCTGCGCGTTCGCGGGCGCGGATATTGTCAGCGCCGCGAGTGGGATGGCGGCAACGCTTGCTACTCTGAGAACAGAACCAACGAATCCTGCCTTCATGACAACCTCCTGTTGTCCTGCACGCTCTCGTTCAGAGTCGTGCTCATTCATACACAAGGTTGGACGTGGAACACAGCGCATGCGTTAAGGTATTTCCAGTCATTTCCAGAGTGAAAATCGGCTCCAGGCTGTCATGAAGATGACAATTCGTTCAGGCACGATTGCCTGTGTCATGTCCGCACCGTCCGCACGTTCGCGTTGGCGGCGCGACTTTGGCATGCAAGGCGCATAAGATGCGCACGAGGCGCCTTCACATTCGACCGCGTGCCGCGTCCAATCAACAGACACAATTCGAGAGGATGATTTCCATGCACTTTCGTACATTCAGTTTCGTCGCAGCGGTTGCAATGCTCGCGGCCTCCGTGGCCTGCACCGACAACACGTCACCGTCCAACAGGTCGGCGGGAGGGACATACGACCTTCAAACGGTGAACGGGACGTCGCTGCCGTATTCGTACAACACGAGCTCGGGTACGCTCACGATCGAGAGCGATATCTACGCGCTCAACAACGACGGTACGTACAACGAAACGATCAGTGAGACGGTCTCCAACGGTTTCAGCAATACACCGACCAGCGATGCAGAGGCTGGAACGTGGTATCAGAGCGGGAACGCTGTCGTGTTCTCGCCAAACTACAGCACGCAGGGCAACTACACGCAATACACCGGCGCGCTCTCGGCCGGCGGAACATTCAGCCACAGCTCGATAACGTTCTCGTACAACGGAGTGGTGTGGGTGTACAACCACACGTGATGACGGGCGCGCTGCTACGCCTGGATCAGGGGAATCCCGTACACCGCCAACTTTCGATCCGCAGTGACGAGCGTGCATCCTTCCACGCTCGCCTGCGCGATCAGCATGCGATCGAATGGATCGCGGTGATGCATGTCCAGCGCGCGAAGTGCAGTAGCATGTCGCACACTCACCGCCATTTCCGAGAAGCGATTCGCTCTGATCATGTCATTGAAATCACCCGCAAAAACGAGTCTCCCCTGCGCACGCTTGATCTCGGCTTCCCAGGCCGACGCAGAGCTGACGTAAACGACATCGGCCGCTCGGATGGCTGTGCGCGCGGCAGGCCCGAGTCGTTGCGAACCCTCCTCCCACCATAGCAGGACGTGTGTGTCGAGCAGCAACACCACTATGGTTTTTTCTGTTCGTCGGGCGTGCGTGACTCGCCGGGTGCGGCCGGCCACGTCGAATCCTCGTCTTCGCCATAAAAAGCGGCGAGAATGTCGGGAGGCAGCGGGTCGTCGAAATCATCGGCAATCCAAATCTGCCCTTTCAGGCGACCGGGCTCTCGCACAGGTTTGGGTTCCTCGGTCGCCAGCGGCACCAGACGCGCCATGGGCTCGCCAGCGTTCGCGATAATGATCTCGCGGCCGGCCGCGGCCTCCTTCACTAGCTGCGAAAGATGCGTCTTGGCCTCGTACAGATTCACCTGCTTGGGCTTG
>DATNCZ010000386.1:0-4577 GCA_035553335.1 Gemmatimonadaceae bacterium | reverse complement strand
CGTTGGTCATGGGCAACATCGCCTGTAATCCATACGCTACATCGCTGTTGTCAACGTTCCACATGATGTAGATCACACGGAACGCCTAAAGGTCACAGAGGCGGACTCAAGCTAAGCAATCGTTGTGTCGGAAGCACGCCTTGCCGGGTGGGACCAGCGTCGTCAAGCCGTGCCTAGATGCGGGACAACGTGTTGTCGATTATATACATATGCCCGCTCGCGACATCGACGGGGTCGCCGCACTGGCCGCGCAAGTGGGCGCGTCTGCCATAGAACGCGAAGGCAGGCTCTCCGGTAACGACTTACCCCGTCTTTCAACCGCAGCTTACATCTCCCGTCCAAGCGAGCGCAGGCGCATTCCTGTGATCAGCCGCACTCATTCCTCCGCGCATGTTGGCACATAGTTGATCAGGTCCGAGGCCGTTACACGGTTGCTCACCGTGCACGGCCTGTGGGCCCGGATTTGCATCCGCTCTACGCGTCGAGCCCAATTCCACGCTCGCGATGTTGAAGCGCGATGTTGGAGCACGATGAGCGTGAATCAACCTTGGAGAGTCGGTATCGAATGACCGGCAACTACATCCCTTCGAACCTTCCCGTCGAGCGCGGCCCCGATCCGAACTTCCCGGCGTTTCTGCCGCAAGGTGGTTGGCCGCAGTGGGGATCGCAGAACGGCGACGAGCCTGGAATACCATGGGCGCGGTACTTCGCTGCCCTGCGGCGGTATAAGTGGCTGATCCTGATCTTGGTCCTCGTCGGCGGTGCAGCCGGCGTGATCGTGACCAGGTTTCTGCCGCCTGAGTACGCGACGCAGGGACAGCTCTGGATCAACGACTCCGGTGCCGCGCAAAGAAGCGAGGCGCCGGGACCACTACAGCCCGACGAGCTTCTCGCCGCCGGTGCGTGGGCCGATCTCCTCAAGAGCTCGACCATCATGGACCGCGTGGTGAAGAAGATGTCGTTGTATCTGTGGCCAACTAATTTGGCCGACTCCGCGGTGTTTGCCGGATTCCAACCTGGTCCCGGATTCCGCGCCGGCAGCTATGCGCTGCGCGTCGATCCCACCGGTCACAAATATTCGCTCGTCACCGACCAGGGCGCGGCCGTCGAGTCGGGAAATATCGGAGACTCCGTTGGGCGGACGGTCGGCTTCCTGTGGAAGCCGCGTCCAGAGACGCTCGGCAAGGGACGCGCGATCCAGTTCACCGTGGCCGATCCACGCGACGTCGCCGTCGGCCTGCTCGGCCGGATGGATGTCACGCTGCCGGAGCGGAGCGCGTTCCTCAAAGTGAGCATGACCGGGCGCAGCCCGCGTCGCACGGCAGCGATCCTGAACGCCGTGATGGGGGAGTTCGTTAGTACAGCCGGCGAGTTGAAGCGCCGCAACCTCGAGCAGAGCAGCGCAATGTTGAGCGACCAGCTCGACACCGCGCGTGAAAACCTTCGCACGGCGGAGGCGGCGTACCAGGCGTTCCGACAGAATTCGATTACGCTGCCCACGGACCCTGGCCCGGGTGCGGCGAATGATCCGCTCACCGGCGCCCAAGCGGGCGGCAACCAGCTACCCGGCGGCGTCGGTCAGGCCGCTGCGCCTAACGACCCGCTCGGTGGTGGTGCGGTCGGCGGCAACCCTGTCATCGGAAACTATTTCACCGACAAGGCGCAGCTCGAGCTGTTACAGCACGATCAGGCAGCGCTACAGCAGCTCATTCAAAATCCGAATTCGATCAGTGCCGATGCCTTCGTGCCGATTCTCACCGCACACCAATCGCCGGCGTTGCAGAGCGCGCTGACGGATCTCGCCAAGCGCGAGGGGGAATTGCGAACGGCGCGCGAGGTCTACACCGAGCAGCACCCGACGGTGCAGGCGCTGCGCACGAGCGTGCAGGCCATGCGCACGCAAACGATTCCTGGAATCTTGCGTGCACTCATCGCCCAGATTCAGTCGCGCGAGACTGATCTCCAGGGACAAATCACGAGCGCGGGCAAACAGCTCAAGGCGATTCCGGCGCGCACGATCGACCAGATGCGCTTGGAGCGCGACGTGAATACGAAGACGCAGCTGTATCAGATGCTGCTAGCACGGTACCAGGAAATGAAGCTCGCCGAGGCGAGCGCGATTCCGGACATCAGCGTTCTCGACACAGCCATCGCGCCGCTGCTGCCCACGAAGAACACGACGCCGACCATCATCGCGTTTGCGATCGTCGCGAGCCTGGGTGGCGCGCTCGGTCTCGCGCTCTTGCTCGATCACACCGATCCGCGCTTCCGGTATCCGGAGCAGGTGACGAGCGATCTTGGACTCACGATCCTCGGCGCTGTGCCGAGCATCAAGCGCGCGCGAAGCGGCGAGCCGAATGCGGAGGAGGCCGCACAGGTTATCGAGGCCTTCCGAACGATTCGCATGAGTCTATCGAACGCCTACGCCGGAGCAGGCTCCATCGCATTCGCGGTGTCCAGCCCCGGACCAGGAGACGGCAAGTCGTTGGTCTCGTCCAACCTTGCGCTGTCGTTCGCCGAAGCGGGCTATCGTACGGTGCTCGTGGATGGCGACACGCGCCGCGGGCAGCTGCACGCGATGTTCGGTGCCAACCGTCGTCCGGGCTTGCTCGACTATTTGAGTGGCGATGCACCGCTCGAGACGATTCTCCGCACCACGACGCACGAGAAGCTCGCGCTGATCCCGTGCGGCACGCGCCGTCATCGTGGCCCCGAGCTCTTGCACTCGCAGGCGATGCTGCAGCTCATGGGCGAGCTGCGGGCACGCTACGACGTGATTCTGCTCGACAGCCCGCCGCTCGGCGCGGGGGTGGACCCGTTCGTGTTAGGCGCGGCGACCGGCAACTTGCTGCTGGTCCTGCGGACCGGCACGACGGACCGCCGTATGGCCGACGCGAAGCTCAAGCTCCTGAAGCGGCTGCCGATTCGCCTGTTAGGCGCGGTGCTCAACGACATCCGCGCCCAGGGTGTGTATCGCTACTACACCTACCTCTACGGATACACCACCAGCGAGGATGACGAATTGCCGCAGTTGGCGCCGCAGGTTGGCGAGCTGTCCGGCAAGAGCTGATCGGATACTCGACGAATACAAAAATGGCCGGCCACGGTGTACGCACCGCGGCCGGCCATTTTTTGTATCTGATTACATGTATCAGTCGCGCCGCAAGGACTCGAGGCCGCCGCCGTCCTCCTTGTCCTGCGCACGGCCCGCCCGTTCCGCAATGTGCGAGAACTTGCCGGTGCGCAGCTCGACGATGATCTCGCTCACGTCGTGCGCTTCCGACTGCACCTTCTGCGTGCAGGGGCCGCAGCCTAACGAACGATAGCGCGTGCCGTCGCCGTGATTGTAGTAGAGTGACACCGTCGGAATCTGTTCGCGGCCGATGTACTCCCAGATGTTCAATTCGGTCCAGTCGAGCAGTGGATGGATGCGGACGTGCGTGCCTGGCGCAAACTCTGTTTTGTACTGGTTCCAGAATTCCGGCGGCTGATCCTGCACCTCCCACTCGCTCTGCGTCGTGCGAGGCGAGAAGTAGCGCTCCTTGGAGCGGCTGCCCTCTTCATCGGCGCGCGCGCCCACGATCACACCCGTGAACGGCTCCGTGTTGCGATCCCGCTCGTACGTGCGCGTCGTGTGGTTGAAGCGATACCGCGGCCCCTCGCCACTGAGCGTGCGACGCAACGCTTCCGTCTTGAGCAGGCCGCAGCACGTCAGGCGATCGACCGCGCCATCCGGGTACGTGCGACGCTCCGCGAGCGCGACCTCGTTCTGGCCGTACATGAGGTTCAGGTGCCACTCGGCGGCCAGCCTGTCCCGGTAAGCGATCATTTCGGGAATCTTGAACGACGTGTCGATGTGCACGAGCGGGAACGGCACGTGTCCGAAGAACGCCTTCCGTGCCAGCCAGAGCATCACCGTGCTGTCTTTCCCGATCGACCACAACATGCACAGCTGCCGGAAATTCGCATACGCTTCCCGCAGGATGTGGATGCTTCGGTTCTCGAGTTGCTCCAGATGATCCATCATTCACTCCTGATCCACGGACCTACAGGTTTCCGCGAATCCGATTTATTATCTTCCCGCCGGATTCCTCGACGGTCACGCCGCGCGTGTCGATCACGACGTCGGCGTTGACCGGCGCTTCGTACGGGTCGTCGATGCCCGTGAAGTTGCGGATCTCGCCGCGCCGGGCACGGGCGTACAGGCCTTTGACGTCGCGGCGCTCGCACTCCTCCAATGGTGTCGACACGTAGACCTCGACGAAGTTCCGGCACAGCCCGCGCACGAACGCCCGCGACTCCTCGTACGGCGAAATGAACGACGCCACGACAAATACGCCGTTCTCCTCGAGCTTGCTTGCCAGGTACCCGACGCGGCGAATGTGCTGATCGCGGTCGGTCCGCGTAAACCCAGTCGTCGGGAAGAGATGGCGGATCGTGTCGCCATCGAGATACTCGGCCCGAATGCCGCGGCGCCGCAGGTCGGCGTGGACCCACTGCGCGATGGTCGTCTTGCCGGACCCCGACAGGCCGGTGAACCAGATGACCGTTGGCGTGGGCTCGTGCTTGCCTAACGG
>DATNCZ010000385.1:0-3984 GCA_035553335.1 Gemmatimonadaceae bacterium | reverse complement strand
TCGCAGTCGTCGCAAGCATGTACGCGGTGTACCACGGTCCGGAGGGACTCGAGCGCATCGCCAGACGCGTCCACCAGCTCACGGCCGCACTCGCGGAAGGAATTCGTAGACTCGGCTTGCGCATAGTGCACGAAGACTACTTCGACACGCTTCGCGTCGATCTCGGCGCAGGGCAGGGCCAGGACGTGATGACGCGCGCTGTCGAATCGCGCATCAACTTTCGCCGTCTCGGCGACAACGAGATAGGTATCTCGCTGGACGAGACCACCAGTCCGGCCGACGTGGTGGATATTCTCAAGCTGCTCAGCGGTTCTTCCGCGACTGACACCAACTTCGACGAACTGCTGGCTGGTTCCGATCCGCGCTACGATGAGCGCTTCCGTCGCACATCGGCATTCCTCACGCATCCGGTATTCAACAAGTACCACTCCGAGACCGAGCTTCTGCGCTACATCTATCGCCTGCAGGCGCGCGATCTTTCGCTCGTGCATTCGATGATTCCGCTCGGCTCCTGCACCATGAAACTCAATGCGACCGCGGAGATGATGCCCATCACGTGGCCGCTGTTCAACAAGATTCATCCCTTCGCGCCGGTGGATCAGACTGCGGGCTACGCACAGCTGTTCCGCGAGCTCGAAGCCGACCTTGCCGAGATCACCGGCTTCACTGCCGTATCGCTCGAGCCAAACGCTGGATCGCAGGGCGAATACTCGGGACTGCTCGCCATTGCGGGTTACCACGCGTCACGCGGCGAAGCACATCGAAAGATCTGCCTGATTCCGCAATCTGCGCATGGCACCAACCCGGCGAGTGCGGTGATGGCCGGCATGACGGTAGTCGTGGTGAAGACCGATGCGTCCGGCAACATCGACGTCGCGGATCTGCGCGACAAGGCGGAAGCACACCGCGCCGATCTCGCCGCGCTCATGGTCACGTATCCTTCGACGCACGGTGTTTTCGAAGAATCGATTTCGGACATCTGCGCGATCATTCACGCGAATGGTGGCCAGGTCTACATGGATGGCGCCAACATGAACGCGATGGTCGGCCTGTGCCGGCCGGGCGACGTAGGCGCAGACGTCTGCCACCTCAACCTGCACAAGACCTTCTGCATTCCGCATGGCGGCGGCGGACCTGGCATGGGTCCCATCTGTGTAGCGTCGCATCTCGCACCATTCCTGCCCGGACATCCGGTCATCGATCAACCAGGCCGCGAGACTGTTGGAGCGGTTTCCGAAGCGCCGTGGGGAAGCGCCAGCATTCTTCCCATATCGTATGCGTACATCCGCATGATGGGCCCGGACGGACTCGTCGAGGCGACCAGGATCGCAATACTGAACGCCAACTACATGGCGAAGCGGCTCGAGCCGTACTACCCCGTGCTGTATCGCGGACAGAATGGCACCGTCGCGCACGAGTGCATCATCGACACGCGTGTCGTGAAGGCGACGAGCGGCGTCGACGTCGAGGACATTGCAAAGCGGTTGATGGACTACGGCTTCCACGCGCCTACAGTCTCGTTCCCAGTCGCCGGCACGATGATGATCGAGCCAACTGAAAGCGAGTCCAAGGCCGAGCTGGATCGCTTCTGCGACGCAATGATTGCGATTCGTGAGGAAATTCGAGCCATCGAGACGGGCACGGCCGATCGCGCCGACAATCTATTGAAGAACGCCCCACACACCGCCGCGCGCATCACGGCCGACGAGTGGACCCATCCATATCCCCGCAGCCAGGCAGCCTATCCCGCACCGTGGGTGCGGGAATCCAAGTTCTGGCCTGCTACCGCCCGCATCGAGTCGGCCTACGGCGATCGCAATCTCATCTGCTCCTGCCCGCCGACGGACGCGTACGTGACGTGAGCTGTTCGACACAACTCGAAGCACACGCGAGGCGTCATTCCCGCGAAAGCGGGAATCCATCTGTTGCCGACCAGCTCTCTGGGTCGATCGCATCCAAAGATCGATAACATGGATTCCCGCTTTCGCGGGAATGACGAGGTTTCAGCCACTTCTCGCAGGAGTGGCTACTAGCGCCTCAGCCTATCTGCGCGCTGTATGCGTCGGGCTTCAGCAGCGTAGCCAGCTCGGCCGGATCCTTGACCTTCAACCGGATCATCCAGCCCTCGCCGAAGGGATCGCTATTCACGATCGCCGGCTCGCCATCCAGTCTGGAATTCACTTCCGTGACCTCACCAGCGAGCGGGGCGAAAAGCTCAGAAACAGCCTTCACCGCCTCGATCGTCCCGAACACGTCGTGCCTCGCGAAGGACGTACCAACCTTCGGCAGCTCGAGATAGACGACGTCGCCGAGCTCGCCCTGAGCGTAGTCGGTGATGCCGACCTCGACGATGCCGTCGCCGCGATCGCGAATGTATTCATGCTCAGCCGTGTAAAGCAGGTCGCCGGGAACGTTGGCCACGCGTCAATGCCTCGATATGGAGCGTAATGGGGAGAACGGGCGCCGCGCGCCGCTCAGACCGCCAAGCTAGACCGGGCGCCGGAGGCTGTCAACCGCGACCACACATCCATCACTTGCTCGTCCAGCTGCTCGAGCGAACCGTCATTCTCGATTACGAAGTTCGCGCGCGCGCGCTTGAGCTCGGCGGGCATCTGGGCCGAGATCATATTCGCGGCGTCCTCGGGTGATACGCCGCGCAGCTCCACGAGCCGCTTCAGCCGCAGCTCCTGCGGCGCATCGACCAGGATGATCTGATCGAACTCGCCTGCGAGCCGTCGCTCGAACAGGAGCGGCACCACATAGACCAGCACCGCGTCGCCGCGCTTCCGCGCCTCGGCCACCATCTTCCGGCGCAGCTTGTTGACGCCGGGATGGACTATCGCGTTCAACTCTTCCAGTTGGGCCGGGTCGGCGAAGACGGTATGCCTCAATGCCTCCCGGTCGAGCGTTCCATCAGGGGCCAGAACTGCCTTGCCCCAACGCGCGACGACACGCTCGAACGCCGGCGAACCAACCGCGACCGCGTCACGAGCCAGAACGTCCGCGTCGACTATGGTCGCCCCGTGCCGCGCGAATCGGGCCGCAACCTCCGACTTTCCGCTGGCAATGTTGCCAGTCAAGCCTACGTATAGCATCACCAACTAAAGTATGAACGGACTCACGCTTGTAAACTGAAAACTGTTGGCGCTTCCATATCCGGGGCGGATGAGCCTCTGCGGGAAGTTGGGCTGCTACAGGTCCGAAGACTGACGGTTCGCCGCAATTCCATCGCGCAGCAGGCTGAAAACCAGAGTCGCACCGCCGCGCGCGCGAATTTCCGACGGCGTGGCTCCAAGGTAGCGCCGGCAGTTGTTGCGGAATGCGCTGCCCGATGGAAAGCGCAAGGTGAGCGCGATACGGTCAGTGCTGTGCCGCGTTCCGTCCATGAGCGCCGCCGCAACGATGAGCCTTCCCCACATGATGAGCTTGTGCGCCGACGGATACCCCGACGCGGCAAGTCCGCGCGAGAGCCGCCGGCCGCCGACCCCCATTTCCTGCGCCAGGCTCGCCGGCGTGAGTCGCTCATGCGCTCGGGTGATCGCTGTCAGCAAGGCGTCTGTGGCCACCGGATCGACCGCTGGCGCCAGGTTATTCCTCACCATCGCCGCGACACCCCTCGCCGAGGCTCTCTCTATTGCACGTGAGAATGCCGACGGCCCGTCGTCGATGTCGGCGATGACGAGGGCCTCGAAGCCGTAGCGTCCCGCATCAAAAATGTGATGTACCCTTTCGAGGGTGCAGGTCGTGTATCCAATGAGCACAACCGTCGGATTCATCCGTTTGAACCGGCGGATGGAGTCGAAGCTCGGCGATGCCGCTGTTTCGAGGTCCAGAACCGCGGCGTGAACCATCCGGTCGCGGCATGTGGAAAAAATCTGTTCCCAGCTGTCGCAGGCGATAACCGTGTGGCTGTCGCGCGCGGCGGAACGGATCCGGGCAAGGCGCCCTGGATGGCTCGTCAGAGAGACGATGACGCTCACGTAG
>DATNCZ010000384.1:0-4792 GCA_035553335.1 Gemmatimonadaceae bacterium | reverse complement strand
GGAATCATCAACGCAGCGGGCAATGTTCTCGGCATGATGCCGCACCCCGAGCGAGCGGTCGATCCGGTGATCGGTACTACCGACGGTCTCGGCGTGTTTCACTCGCTGCTCGATGGAGTACCAGCCTGACATGAGCGAAGTTCTTCCCCGCCCCGGCGATCCGGAGATAACCGCAGCGCTTGTCAGAGAGCACGGCCTGACAGAGTCGGAGTTCGAGCGCGTCTGCAACATGCTGGGCCGAACACCGACGTTCACGGAACTCGGAATCGTGAGCGCGCTATGGAACGAGCACTGCTCCTACAAGCACTCGCGTAACACGCTGCGTACGCTGCCAACCGAAGGCGCTGCTGTCATTCAGGGACCTGGCGAGAACGCAGGCGTCGTCGCAATCGGCGACGGCGTCGCAATCGCGTTCAAGATCGAGTCTCACAATCATCCGTCTGCGATCGAGCCCTATCAGGGCGCCGCAACCGGTGTGGGAGGCATCCTTCGTGACGTATTCACGATGGGCGCGCGCCCGATCGCGATGCTCAACTCGCTGCGATTCGGCTCACTCGACAGCGCGCGCAACCGTTACCTGTTCGCCGGCGTCGTCAAGGGAATTGGCGACTACGGCAATTCTGTCGGTGTGCCGACCGTCGCGGGTGAGATCGTCTTCGACTCTGCATACGACGGCAACCCGCTTGTCAACGCGATGTGCGTCGGGATGTTGCGCGAGGATGAGCTCATCCGCGCGAAGGCCGAGGGAGTCGGGAACCCCATTCTCTGCGTCGGCGCGCGCACCGGGCGGGATGGAATTCACGGAGCCTCGTTCGCGTCCGAAGATCTGTCCGAAGCGAGCGAGGCGAAACGTCCACGAGTTCAGGTCGGCGATCCATTCACCGAGAAGCTTCTGCTGGAAGCAAGTCTCGAGCTGATCCGCAGCGGACACATCGTCGCGATTCAGGACATGGGTGCCGCCGGTTTGACTTCGTCGTCCGCAGAGATGGCGGCGCGCGGCGACGTTGGCGTGACGATCGATACGAGCCGCGTTCCCGTTCGTGAAGCTGGAATGACTCCTTACGAGATACTGCTCAGCGAGTCGCAGGAGCGCATGCTGGTAGTGGCACTCGAAGGTCACGAGCAGCAGGTTCGGGAGATTCTCTTCAAGTGGGACCTCACCGCTGAAGTGATAGGCAAGGTCATCCAGGAGCCCGTGTACCGCGTGACCGAGGGAGATCGCATAGTCGCGGAATTTCCCGGCTCCGCACTCGTTACAGAGTGTCCGCGCTACGACGTGCCCGCAGAGGAGGGACGCGAGGCGATCGCGAGACGCAGCATCGACGTCGCGGCAACGAAGGAACTGGCCGCGGAGGCCGACCCGACGTGGACATTGCTGCAACTTCTCGCCGCGCCGACCATCGCGAGCAAGCGGTGGGCGTATCAGCAATACGATTCGACGGTGCGGACGAATACGGTAATTGGCCCTGGCGGGGACGCAGCAGTCTTGCGAGTCCGTGGCACCGATCGCGCCATCGCACTCAAGACGGATTGCAACGGCCGCTACGTCACGCTCGACCCGAGAGTTGGCGGCCGCATCGCCGTCGTCGAATCGGCTCGCAATGTCGCGTGCACCGGCGCGCGTCCGCTCGCGATCACCAACTGTCTCAATTTCGGAAACCCGACGCGCCCCGAGATATTCTTCCAGTTCAAGGAAGCCGTTGCCGGGATTCGGGAGGCCTGCATCGCGTTGGACACACCGGTCACAGGTGGAAATGTCTCGTTCTATAACGAGAGTCCGACCGGCAGTGTGCATCCAACGCCGGTCATCGGAATGCTCGGCGTCATTGATTCACTCGAACACATCACGCGGTCGACGTTTCGCAATGCGGGAGATGCGATAGTTCTTCTGGGTGATTGCACCGACGAGATTGGTGGCAGCGAGTATCTGGCGACGATCCATGGAGCGATCGGCGGATCTCCGCCGGCCTGCGATCTGGATCACGAACGCAACCTCATCGCCACACTGCTGGAAGCGATCCGCGCCGGAGTTGTCGCTTCAGCGCACGATTGCAGCGATGGTGGTCTGGCGATCGCTGTCGCCGAATGCATCATGGCGAACCCCGAAAAGATGTTCGGCGCGGACATCGATCTCGGCGCGTGGGATTCGCTTCCGCTCCGCGCCGTGCTGTTCGGCGAAGCACAGGGCCGCGTGGTCATTTCGTCGGGCGAGGCGGACCGCGTGCTGGAGATAGCGGCGCGAAATGGCGTACCAGCTCGGGTGATCGGAACGGTTACCGAGCTGTCTCAAGGTTTTACGATTCGGACAGGTGGCAGAGTGTTGAAAATTGGAACCGAGCAGGCAGCCGCGGCGTATCATGAGGCTATCCCGCGCATCATGGACGCGGCGCCCCAGAGTGCCGCAATCGAAGAAACTGAAGGAGTGAAGGTCTAGATGTGTGGTGTATTTGGCATTTTCGGTGATGACCGCGCGGCATCGCTGACTCAGCTCGGGCTGTATTCATTGCAGCACCGGGGTCAGGAGTCCTGGGGAATGGTATCGATCAGCCCCGAAGGAGTAGCCCGCGCGACGCGTGCGATGGGGCTCATCTCCGAGGCGAGTACGCGACAGGTGCCGCTGGATGGGCGCCTCGCGATCGGCCATACCCGTTACAGTACCGCTGGCAGCTCGACTATCGAGAACGCGCAGCCCATACTTGCGCGCTCACGCGACGGCCATATCGCGATCGGACACAACGGCAACCTGATCAACGCGACCGAACTGCGCAGCGATCTTGAAAATGAGGGATCGATCTTCTCATCGACGATCGATTCAGAAGTGATCGTGCATCGCATCGCCAAGGCCCCGGACGGTGCTCCCGAAGTACGGCTGGCCGCTGCACTCGCACCGGTCGAGGGAGCGTACTCGCTCGTCGCGATAATCGGCGAGACGCTGCTCGCGGCGCGTGATCCGCGCGGCTGGCGACCTCTCGTGATGGGCGAGGTGAACGGCGCGATTGTTTTCGCATCCGAGTCGTGCGCGCTCGACATCGTGAATGCGACTGCGATTCGTGAAGTCGCGCCCGGCGAGATCATTGCCGTCGACGCGAGCGGGATACGCTCGATCTTCCCGTTCGAGCGCAAGGCGTCCACTCGATGCGTCTTCGAGTATGTCTACTTCGCACGACCTGACAGTCGCGTGTTCGGCGGCTCCGTCGATCGGGCCCGTCGTGCGCTCGGACGTCAGCTCGCGCGCGAGGTTCCGGCGCCGAATGCGGACCTCGTCTTCGCTGTCCCGGACTCGTCCAATTCCGCGGCGCTGGGTTTCGCCGAGGAGTCGCACCTGCCCTACGAGCTTGCGCTCATTCGCAATCACTACGTGGGCAGAACCTTCATTCAGCCTGAGCAGGCCGGCCGCGATGCGAAGGTGAAGGTGAAATACAACGCGGTACGAGAAGTGCTGGAGGGAAAGCGCGTCGTCATGGTGGACGATTCGATCGTGCGCGGAACCACTACACGTGGGCTCGTGGCGATGGTGCGCGCGGCGGGTGCGGTCGAAGTCCATATGCGCGTCAGCTCACCACCCGTGACAGGACCCTGCTACTACGGCATCGATACTCCCAACCGCGAGGATCTTATCGCTGCGAATTTCACGGTCGACGAGATAGCCAGACACATCGGCGTCGATTCGCTTGGCTACCTCTCGCTAGACGGGATGCTCAACGCCGTTCCAGACGGACCGGAAGGGTTCTGTCACGCCTGTTTCTCGGGCGACTATCCGACACTACCCCCGACTGATCCGGACAAGCTCCGGTTTGGCTGCGGCTGCTGACGTGACGCAGAAAGTCTTCTTCTTCGGCGGAGGAGCGGCCGAAGGTACGAAAGACATGAAGCGCACGCTCGGCGGCAAGGGTGCCAATCTCGCCGAGATGACCAACCTCGGCGTTCCCGTACCGCCCGGCTTCACGATCGCAGCGACCGAGTGCATCTCCTATCTGGAAAACGGCGCCTGTCCGCCTGAGCTGCGCGCGGAGGTCGCCGCGAACGTGGCGCGCCTCGAAGCAACATCGGGAAAGAAGTTCGGAGACGCGCACGACCCGTTGCTTGTCTCCGTACGTTCCGGTGCCGCGGTCTCGATGCCGGGTATGATGGAGACCATCCTCAATCTCGGTCTCAACGATCGAACGGTTGTCGTACTCGCGCGCGCGAGCGGTAGTGCACGCTTTGCGTACGATTCGTATCGCAGATTCATCCAGATGTACGCCGATGTCGTGCTCGGCGTGCCGTCCAGCGCGTTCGAGCACCTGCTCACCGCCAAGCGCATGACCGCGGGAGTCGAAAGCGACGCGGAACTGAGTGAGGACGCGCTGCGTAATCTCACCGAAGAGTTCAAGGCGATAGTCCGCAACCAGACCGGAACACCATTTCCGACCGATCCCACGGAACAGCTGTGGGGCGCGATCGAAGCAGTGTGGCGCTCGTGGACGCTCAAGAAGGCGCGCGACTACCGGCGGGTGCACGCGATTCCGGAGACCCTCGGCACTGCAGTCAATATTGTCGCGATGGTGTTCGGAAACCTGGGAGACGATTCCGGAACGGGCGTCGCGTTCACGCGTGACCCCTCCACCGGAGAGCACAAGTTCTACGGCGAGTTCCTCGTCAACGCGCAGGGCGAAGACGTCGTCGCAGGCATCCGCACTCCGATCGCCATCGATCAGATGGCCACGCGCCTGCCCGCCGCGTTCGAGCAGCTCATGGATACGCAGGCCCGACTCGAGCGTCACTTCTGCGACATGCAGGACATCGAGTTCAC
>DATNCZ010000383.1:0-3236 GCA_035553335.1 Gemmatimonadaceae bacterium | reverse complement strand
ACATACCAAAGGAGATGCGCGGACGCGGGATCAAGTATCACATCAATCCGACGGGTCGTTTCGTGATTGGCGGCCCGCAGGGCGACGCTGGTCTCACGGGACGCAAGATCATCGTGGATACCTACGGCGGAATGGGCCGGCACGGTGGCGGCGCGTTCTCGGGCAAGGACCCGTCCAAGGTCGATCGGTCGGCGTGCTACGCTGCTCGCTGGGTCGCGAAGAACGTCGTCGCCGCAAAGCTGGCGCGGCGCTGCGAGGTGCAACTCGCCTACGCGATCGGCGTTGCACGGCCGGTGTCCGTGGCTATCGATACGTTCGGGACGGGCACTGTGCCTGATTCCGCGATCACTCGTGCGGTGAGCGAGGTATTCGACCTCACGCCGCGTGGGATCATCACCGCGCTGGATCTGCGCAAGCCGATCTACACCCCGACGGCATCGTACGGTCACTTTGGCCGGACGCCGGAAAAGATCGGACGCGGACGGAACGCTGCTACGTTGTTCACGTGGGAGCGCACGGATCGCGCGGCGGCGTTGAAGAAGGCAGTCTAGGCAAAGCCGCGTCATGGGCGGGGCGAGCCCGACGATACATTCAGGCACGCCGGGCTCGTGATGACGCTTCTGGCTCCAGCGTTCGCAAGGGGTGACGATGCGCGCCGAGGGCGACGCGGCGCCGGTTGCCGGCCATTATCTTCCAGCCATGGCACTGCTCGAAGTCGAGGTGATGCGCCTCGGGCTGGATCGTACTTCCAACGCGTACGTCGTGATCCTCCGGGAGAAGGGCGGCGACCGGTTGTTGCCGATCTGGATAGGCCAACCGGAAGCGGAGTCGATCGTGATCGAGATGCATCAGATGCATCGCGAGCGGCCGCTAACACACGATCTGTGCAAGAACATCATCACGCAGCTGGGTGCGACTCTGATGCGCGTGAGCGTCACGCGCATCGTCGCGCGCACTTACCACGCCGAGCTGCAACTGGCCAGTCGCGATGGAAGCGTCGTGGTCGACGCCCGGCCGTCCGATGGCATCGCGCTCGCCCTGCGATTCAACGCGCCGATTTTCGTGAGTGATGATCTGCTCACCACGGCAGTGCTGGATGAATCGGAGGCGATTGCGGAGCTCCAGGTCGATCCGGAATTCAGGCCGATGTCGCCGGAGCAGCTCAAGGCATACCTCGAAAACCTCAGGCCGGAAGATTTTGGCAAGTTCCGGCTCTAGGATTCTCGGCGCGCTCTTCGCGCTAACGTTGGCGGCAGTGTGCGGCGCTCAGGAGAGCTCGAGCGTTTCTGGCCGCGTCGTCAAACCGGGCGGTGATTCCGTCGTCGCGGTAGCCGGCGCGTGGGTCACGCTGCATCGCGTCGGCACCGATCACGCCGGCCCGCTGGATTCCACGCACACCAATGGATCGGGTCACTATTCGTTCAGGTACAAGCGCACCGGCGCCACCGATGCGATCTACTTTGTATCCTCGTCGCACGATGGTGTCGCCTATTTTTCGCATCCGCTGAATGCAGGCGACGAAAGCGGGGATGACGCAGAGATAGTCGTGTTCGACACGACGTCGCACCGCGTGCCGATGACGATCCGTGGGCGCCACCTCATAGTTAGTCGCGCAGCACCCGACGGTTTGCGTACCGTCACCGAAGTGTTCGAGCTTTCCAACGATACCTCGGTAACGCGTGTCGCGCCGAACGAGTCGGACGCAGGCGCGGTATGGTCGTCGGTACTGCCGTCGGGGGCAAGCACGCCGGTCGTTGCGGACGGCGACATTCCTGCGGCGGCGGTGCGCTTTGCAAATTCGCGTGCACTCGTGTACGCGCCGTTCGCACCCGGCATGAAGCAGCTGGCATTTCACTACGATCTGCCGGCGGATGCATTCCCGCTCAAGATTCCGTTCGAGCAGAGTGCAGTCGTGTTCGAGGTTCTCGTCGAGGATTCGACCGGTGTCGCGAGTGGTGCGCGACTGGCTGCGGTCGCGCCAGTCGCGATCGAAGGTCATCAGTTCCGGCGATATCTCGCGTCGGACGTTCCGGCAAACGCTGTCGCGGTCGTGAACCTTCCCGAAGTGAAACAGCCGCCGGCGCTCCTGTTCGTTGCCGGACTGACGCTCCTGATCGGAGGCGCAATGACGGTGACGCTTGCGCGCGCGCTCAGGCGCAGGTAGCTTCACCACATAATTGATTTTCGCGGTCGGGGGACACGGAAGCCGGTGAAATGCCGGCGCGGCCCCGCCACTGTAACGGGCAGTAAGCGTATCTGAGGTCCCACTGGCTGAGCGAGCCGGGAAGGGAGATGCGACGGCCCGGAGCCAGGAGACGACCTTCGTCCGCGCCACATCTTACAGACCCTCGGGGGAGGGCTGGTGGCGTTGTACGTCGTCGCCTGTCGATCTCGTACATACGTTGCGGGCTTCCTTCGAAAAAGGATGCCCGTTTTGCGTTTCAGGACCGTCAGTCTCGGCGCGACAGCGATGTCATCGTACAGATCCGCAATCCGGATCTACGCGTGCGCCGCGCTTGCTATTCTCTCCGCCTCATGCACGCGAGACTCGACACGCAACGCTGCCGCGTCAGGCAATCCGGCGAGCGGTGCTGCGCCGACCGTTCGCGATGACTTCGGCCGTTCGATTTCGTTCGCAACGCATCCCCGCCGCGTCGTCTCACTCAATCCGACCACGACGGAAACGATCTTTGCAATTGGCGCGGGATCGCTGCTCATAGGCAGATCACACTGGGACGAATGGCCGGACTCGGCCAGGACGATCCCAGACATGGGAAATGGAATCGGACCCAACGTCGAGAAGATAGTTGCCGCACATCCCGACCTCGTGCTGCTGTACGCAAGCGAGGACAACCGCGCGGCCGCCGAGCGACTGGAAAGCGCGGGCATACGCACGATATCGCTCCGAATCGATCGGATCGCCGACTTCGATCGCTCTGTGAGACTGCTGGGTCGAGTCCTCGGCGACAGTGCGCGCGCAGCCGTCGTCGTGGACACTGTGGCGTCGTCGCTTCGGCGAGTGGCAGCAGTGACGCGTGCGCTGCCCAAACCCACCGTCGTGTGGCCGATGATAGACACGTCGCCGATGGTGGTCGGCGGCGGAAGCTTCATGAACGAGCTGCTGAGCATCGCCGGCGCGAACAACGTGTACGGATATCTGCCGCAACCGTCGCCGATCGTTTCGATCGAAGACGTGATAGCCAGGAATCCGGATTTTGTGATTCGCGGCGGCGAGG
>DATNCZ010000382.1:0-9446 GCA_035553335.1 Gemmatimonadaceae bacterium | reverse complement strand
GCCGCCTACCAGCGCATACGGACGGTGCCCCTGCCGCTGCAGGTGGACCAATCCCATTATCGGAACGAGGCTGCCCACGTGCAGCGACGGAGCGGTCGGGTCGAAGCCGGCATAGCCGGAGACGGTGCCGGCCGCCAGCATCCTGTCGGCGCCCTCGGTGTGCTGTTGCAGCATGCCACGCCATGCCAGCTCGCCCAGAAAATCAGATTCAGACATCGCGGGTAATATAGACAGTCGGTCCCCTTGTTTGTGCCTTGTCTCAGGCAGTCAGCCGTGCCGCGCCGGCCTCCGTCTCGCGGATGCAGGTCGCCTGTGCTCGATGTCCGTAGTGGCGCCGGCGAGGTCAGCTCCGCGCCTTAAATTCATCCCATGGCTGGTAGAACCACGAAGTCCCGGACGCTTCCGATCTGGCGGCGCCACCCCACTGCTTTTCGAATTTTCCTCGTCACCACGATCCTGCTGGTGACGTTTGGCGTCGGCCTCGTTTACAGCGCCTGGCTGCTGGTCTGTCAGGGCGATCGCTGTCCATCGATCCAGGCGCTGGAACAGTACACACCCAAGCAGACGTCCAAGCTGTACGCAGTCGATGGGCGCTTCATCGCGGAGCTCGGCACCGAGCGCCGCACGCTGGTGAAGCTGAGCGACATTCCCAAGATCGTGCAGGACGCTTTCGTCGTCACCGAAGACAAGCGCTTCTACGAACATTCCGGGATCGACTGGTATCGCGCCGTAGGAGCGCTCGTCAACAACGTTCGGAGCGGCCGCTACGCGCAGGGATTCTCGACGATCACGATGCAGCTGGCGCGGAACATCTTTCCCGAGCGCATCTCGCGTGACAAGACGATCATCCGCAAGATCAAGGAAGCCAAGGTTGCACGCGAGATCGAATCCAAGTACAGCAAGCAGAAGATTCTCGAGCTGTATCTCAACCAGATCAACCTCGGCAACGGTGCGTACGGAGTCGAGACTGCATCGCAGCGCTACTTCGGCAAATCGGTGCGCGATCTGAACATCGCCGAAGCCGCAACGCTGGCCGCTCTGCCCAAGGCGCCGGAGCGCTACAACCCGCGTCGATATCCCGATCGCGCGATTCAGCGACGCAACACGATCATCGAACTGATGCGGGAGAACGGCGCGATCTCCGATGCGGATGCAAGTCTTGCCAAGGCTTATCCGCTGCGCCTCGCGACCAAGGTCGAGTCGGGCGAGACGGCGCCGTACTTCGTCGAATGGGTGCGGCAGCAGCTGGACCAGCAGTTCGGCAGCCAGTTGTACACTCAGGGTCTCAACGTCTACACGACGCTCGATCTCGACATGCAGACGGCAGCCGAGCGAGCGCTGGAGCGGCAGCTTCGCGCAGTCGAGGGCGGGAAGTTCGGCACGTACAAGCATCCGACGTACGAGTCGTACATCGCGAAGCTGTCCACGGGAGAATCGGGGACCGGCGTTTCACCGTATCTGCAAGGTGCGTTCATCGCGCTCGACCCGCGTACCGGCGGCGTGCGCGCGATGATTGGCGGGCGCGACTTCTACGACTCCAAATTCAATCGCGCCACGCAGGCGCTGCGGCAACCGGGCTCGACCTTCAAGCCGATCGTCTATGCCGCTGCCATCCAGGCCGGCAAACCAGCGTCGTACATCATTGACGACTCACCGGTGTCGGTGCCGCAGGCGGATGGAACGACGTGGGAGCCCCAGAACTACGATCTCAAGTTCGATGGTCCGATGACGATGCGGCGCGGCTTGTATCAATCCCGCAACATCATCGCCGTCAAGACGGGCATGGAGCTCGGACCGCAGACTGTAATCAACGAAGCACGGAATTTTGGCATCACGACGCCAATACCGCCGTATCCGTCCATATACATCGGCTCGGCGGATGTAATTCCGCTTCAACTGATCGGTGCGTACACGGCGTTCGCGACACTCGGCGTACGCGCTCAGCCGACCGGGATCTTGCGCGTGGAGAACGCGCATCATCAGGTGATCTGGCAGCCGACTGCACCGCGCACTCAGGTGATGTCGCCCGAGGAAGCGTGGCTCATGGTGAGCATGATGAAGGATGTCGTCCAGCGTGGCACCGCGTACGGCTCCGTGTGGGACGCAGGTTTTCACATTCCCGCGGGCGGCAAGACCGGCACCACCAACGACGGCACCAACGTGTGGTTCATTGGTTATACGGCAGACCTCGTTGCAGGAGTGTGGATGGGGTTCGATCATCCGCAAACGATCAAGTCCAACGCGCAAGGTGGCATCCTCGCCGCGCCGGCGTGGACGTCGTTCATGACCGAAGTCTACAGTCGCAAGCCTGCGCCGCCCGACTGGCCCATGCCGGCAGACATAACCACACGCGAGATCGATCCGCACACGGGATTCCTGTGGACGCCGTATTGCGGGGACTCGGCCGTTACCGAGTTCTACTTGCCAGGTACCGAGCCTGTCAACGAATGCTCGCCATACACGCTACCGCCTGCGGGCACGCCGTCCGCCGGCGCGCCGCTTCCGGGCGCTCCGGCTCCAGCAACGCGGGCTCCGCCGGTGCCGTACACGGGTGTTGCCCCCGCGGGGACGCCGCGAACTGTTGCGCCGTACTCTTCGGCGCAGCGCCCGGTCGCGCCTGTTCGCATGCCACCGCGTCCAGTTCCCCCGCAGATGCGCGACACGATGCATCACCGCTGACGGTGCGCTGTTGATTCGTTATTGCGCACGCTGGGTTCTCCCCGTAACTTCGCCGCCGATCGAGGACGGTGTTGTGGCGTGTGAGGATGGCGTCATTCGATTCGTCGGGAAGAACGGCGAGGCACCGTCGGGCGACGATGTCGAGCTTGGCGATTCGGTATTGCTTCCGGGCCTGGTCAACGCTCACACGCATCTCGAGCTGACCGCGATGCGGGGCTTTCTCGAAGATCTTGCGTTCGAGGATTGGATCGACACGCTGCGCCGGTCGCGCGCAGCGGTGCTCGACGATGACGCGCTGCTGGACTCCGCGCGCCTCGGCGTACTCGAAGGCGTCGAGCACGGAGTGACGACGTTTGCGGACACGAGCGCGAGCGGTGTCACAGCGCGCGCGATGCGCGAATGCGGTGTGCGTGGGATCATGTACCAGGAAGTCTTCGGGCCCGATCCCGCAACGTGCAACGAGGCGATGTCAGACCTCGATCGGCGCGTGACGGCGCTGCGCACGGACGAGACAGGTCTCGTGCGTGTCGGTGTCTCGCCGCACGCGCCGTACACAGTGTCGGACGATCTCTACCGCGCCGTCGCGCGATATGCGGTCGCGAACTCGCTTCCCATCGCGATGCACATCGCCGAAAGCGATGCCGAGCAGTCACTGGTATGCCGAGGCTCGGGGATCTTCGCGAAGTGGCATGCGAAGCGTGGAATCCCCGTACACCCACGCGCGCGGTCGCCCATTGCACTTCTGGCCGATCTGGATGCGCTTCCGCCGGGCTCGCTGCTGATTCACGCCGTGAACGCGGATCTGACCGATGTTCGAACAGTCGTTCGGCATCGTGCGTGTATCGCGCACTGCCCGACGTCCAATGCGAAATTTGGACATGGCATTGCGCCGCTGGACGACTTCCTGGCGGCGGGAATAGATGTCGGGCTGGGATCGGATTCCGTGGCCAGCAACAATCGGATGGACATCCTCGACGAAGCGCGGATGGCGGTGCTATCGGCGAACCTGCGGGCGCGGTCGCCGCGTGCGCTGGGGGCGGCACGGGCCGTCGCCCTTGCGACCATCGGCGGTGCCCGGGCGCTCGGAAACGCTCGCGTGACCGGCTCGCTCGAGCCAGGCAAGAGTGCCGACCTGGCCGCATTTCGGCTCGATACGTCTCGCGCCAATCCAGGTCGAGATCCGGAGGCAGCGCTCGTCTTCGCGCTGGGCGGGAGCCGGGCGTATCTGGTCGTGGTCGCGGGTCGTCATCTCGTCGAACAGGGAGAGCTGATGATGCAGCCGGGCGCACTTCACGGGCGGGTCACCGCCTCCGGACATGCTCTCCACACCTGGCGGAGCGAGCAACTGGCCGGCGAACCCCTCGCGGCGAAGCGCTCCAATCCCTTAGTTTAGGTCATGAGCACGCACAAAATCTGGCGAGACGGGACGTTCGTCGACTGGCAGGATGCGACGATTCACGTCATGAGCCATGTCGTCCATTACGGCTCCTCGGTTTTCGAGGGGATCCGCTGCTACGACACCCCCGACGGGCCCGCGATCTTCCGGCTGCAGGATCACATGCGCCGGTTCCTCGACTCGTGCCGTATATATCGCATGCCGATGCAGCATTCGCTCGCCGACCTGATGGCCGCGTGCAGTGATGTCGTGTCGGAGAACGAGCTGGCGGCCTGTTACCTCCGTCCGGTGGCATTGCGTACCGGCGAGGAGATGGGTGTCCTGCCGTTCAAGGCACCGGTCGAGACGTTCGTCATCCCATGGATCTGGGGACGGTATCTCGGTCACGAAGCGCTGGAAGCTGGCGTGGACGTGTGCGTGTCGAGCTGGCGTCGTCCGGCACCGGACACGATGCCTACGCTCGCGAAGGCAGGCGGCAACTATCTCAACTCGCAGTTGTCCAAGATAGAGGCACGCGGCAACGGCTACGTCGAAGGGATCATGCTCGACTCCTTTGGATTCGTGGCCGAGGGCAGTGGAGAGAATCTCTTCATGGTGCGCGACGGAACGCTCTACACGTCGACAATCTCGTCGTCGATCCTGAACGGAATCACGCGCGACTGCGTGATCCGGATCGCCAAGGATCTGGGCTACAACGTGTCGGAGCAGAGCATTCCGCGCGAGATGCTCTACATCGCGGACGAAGCGTTCTTCAGTGGTACCGCTGCAGAGCTGACGCCGATCAGGTCGGTTGACAAGCAGGAGGTCGGGACTGGCAAACCGGGTCCGATAACTCTCGCGATTCAGGAAGTTTACATGGGCATTGCGACTGGCAAGATGCCCGACAGGTACGGCTGGCTCACTCGCGTGGAGAGTAGAGTTACGGCCTGACCATGAATTCGCGCGGGGCGAGGATGTACAGTCCTCGCCCCGCGCAGCAACGTGGGTTGTCGCTAACCGCGACAGGGAGATTATGAGCGCCGGCTGTCTTGCTCTCAACGCTTCGTTCGAACCTCTGACGATGGTTCCGGTACGTCGTGCGCTCCGACTCCTGCTCGATGGGAAGGCGGAGATTGTGGAGACGGATGCGGACAAGCTGATCCGATCCGAACGACTCTCGATTCCGCACCCGGCTGTAATCCGCCTCACGCGTTTCATCCACGTGCCGCGCAAGTTCCGCCGCCAGGTGACGAACACGTTTCTTTTTGCGCGCGATCGCTATACCTGCCAGTTCTGCGGCCGCAAGCAGTCCGCACTCAAGGGACGCGAATCGCTCACGCGCGATCATCTGATCCCATTGTCGCGTGGGGGTCTCAACGTCTGGACCAACGTCGTCACGGCGTGCAGTCCGTGCAACACGCGCAAGGCGAATCACCTGCCGAGCGAGATCGGAATGCATCCGCTTTCCGCGCCATTCGAGCCGCATTTCGTTCAGTTGGCATGGGCGGTGCGTCGTCTCACGCCGGCGCAGTCCAAGTACATCGAGATCTTCTACGGACGCGCAACGCTCGATGACCTGAGATCGATCGACTCGACGCTCGCTGCCAGCTGAGGGCGTTGCTGATCGACAATGGTGATCCATCCCTTCGAGCGCGCTCCGGCGCGCCCGGCATACGTGCAAACATTGCAATGACTCATTTCGCTGATCGGATTGCAACGCTTGGCACCGAGAACGCCTTCAGCGTCGGCGCAGACATCGCCAAGGTCGCTGGACGCGGTATCGATGTGGTCAAGCTCAACATTGGTGAGCCTGATTTCGACAGTGCCCCTCACATCAACGAGGCGGCGATTGCCGAGATCAGGCGTGGCAACTCGCATTACTGCGATCCGCAGGGGATCATCGGTCTGCGGGAGGCGATCTGCAGCCACCTGCTGGAAACGCGCGGCCTGCACGTGACGCCGGATCGTGTCGTAGTCACGACGGGAGGGAAGCCTGGTATCAGCTTCGCCGTTCAATCGTACGTGAACCCGGGCGACGAGGTGATATATCCGAGTCCGGGCTATCCGATTTACGAATCCTGGATCACGTACGCCGGTGCGACGCCGGTGCCGCTGCATCTGCGCGAGGAGTCGGGATTCACGTTCACGGCGGACGATCTCGCCGCGCTCATCACACCGCGCACGCGCCTCATCTTCCTCTGCTCGCCTTCCAACCCGACTGGCGGTGTGCTCTCGAAGGATGAACTGGAATCCATCGCGCGCGTGATTCGCGAGCGCGCGCCGCGCGACGTTCGCGTGTATTCGGATGAGATCTACGAGCAGTGCATCTTCGACGGGGCGACGCATCACAGCATCGCCGTGGAAGAGGGGATGGAAGATCGCACCATCATCGCCTCCGGACATTCCAAGGGATACGCAATGACGGGTTGGCGACTCGGCTACTGCGTTCTTCCGACTGCCGCTGAAGCTGCGGTCTTCAAGCAACTGACGATCAACACCGTCTCGTGCGTTCCGCCATTCGTTCAGGAAGCGGGTCGAGTTGCGTTGACGAGTCCGGAATCGGCGCCGGGAATCGCGAAGATGGTCGCCGCGTTCCAGGAGCGTCGCGACTGGATCGTCCCCACCCTGAACGCAATGCCCGGACTGCGATGCCAGAACCCCAAGGGCGCGTTCTACGTCTTCCCCAACGTATCGGGAATGTGCGAGCAGCTCGGAATCATCGACGCATACGAGGCGCTCCCTGCCGAACGACGGGCTCGCACTGCGCCATCGGCAATGTTGCAGATGTACTTGCTGTACGGCTACGGCGTCGCGACGATGGACCGCAACTCCTTCGGGAAGATCGGCGCGGACGGCCAGCACTTCCTGCGTCTCTCCATCGCGACGAGCCTCGACCGGTTGAAGGAAGGTGTCGAGAGAATCAGGCAGGCCTCCCGGGATCCAAAAGCCTTCGCGCGGTTCATGGACGAGGAAAAGCTGTACAGCTGATCGGTTCCATCATTCAACCCGTAGCACGATGAAAGAAAGAAACGTTTTCATGACTCGCAGGATACCGGATGTTGCAATTCCGATCCTGCGTCAGGCGGGCGCCACAGTCACCGTGGGCCAGTCTGACGAGGAGAAGGGACTCACTCCGGCAGAGCTTCTCGCCGGCGTACGCACCGCCGACGTGCTGCTTTCGTTGCTCACCGAGCCGATCACGCGCGACCTGATGAATGCAAATCCGCGATTGCTTGGCGTCGCGAATTACGCAGTTGGATTCAACAACATCGACGTCGTTGCAGCGACCGAGCTTGGAATCCCGGTATCGAATACGCCGGGTGTGCTGACCGATACCACCGCCGATCTGACGTGGGCATTGATACTGGGCATCGCGCGCCGAATCGTCGAGGCTCACGAATACATGGTTGCGGGCCGCTACAAGCTGTGGGGGCCGAATCTGTTCCTCGGTGGCGACGTCAGTCCAGGCGGCACGGGCAAGCGCAAGGTGCTCGGCATTGTCGGCTACGGACGCATCGGCGCAGCCGTAGCGCGACGCGCGATCGGGTTCGACATGGACATCCTTGCCTACGACCCTCACAATCCAGCCGCTATAGCGGCCGACGCAGCTGACGCGTCGCGCCACGTACGCGCGGCGTCGCTCGAAGAGCTGCTGAGCCAGAGTGACTTCGTTTCGCTGCATCCGCTGCTCACAGCCGAAACGCGCCACATGATCAGCGAGCGCCAACTGGGCATGATGAAGAAGACCGCCTATCTGATAAACGTCTCTCGTGGACCGGTGGTCGACGAGGCGGCGTTGGTCACAGCGCTGCGCAATGGTACTATCGCGGGTGCGGCGCTCGATGTCTTTGAAAACGAGCCGCTGATGGTGGCCGGACTCGCCGAGTGCCGGAATGCGATTCTGGTCCCGCACATCGCAAGTGGAAGTCAGGACACACGTGACAGAATGGCGACGATGGCAGCCACCAACGCCGTCGCGCACCTGAACGGTGAGCGCGCGCCGAACGTCGTGAATCCGGAAGTTTACGATTCCGCCGCATACGTCGCGAGGAGAAGCGCCGCGAGCGCTTGACGCATCCATGAGCGAGGCGATTCGCAGGGACGCGGTCACATGCGCTCTCGCGGGGATCGCAGCAGTCGATCCGGGCGATCTCGTACGACGCGCGCTGGCCCGACACCGCATAGTTGGCGATGTCTCGCTCGTCGCCACTGGAAAGGCCGCTGGAGCGATGGCTTCAGCGGCGTTGAGCGTCCTCGGCCAATCTGTCGGCCGCGGTATAGTCATCTCGCCCGACCCTGTAGGAATCGACGTGGCCGGCACCACCTGTCTGGTTGGTGGTCACCCGATACCAAACGAGCGCGGCGCTCAGGGCGCGCGAATGATTCTCGGAGTCGCCGAGTCGTTGAGAGCGGACGAAACGCTGCTGTGCCTCATTTCCGGCGGAGCGTCTGCGTTGACGACACTCCCGGCTCCGGGTCTGTCTGTCGATGACATCGCGAGCGCCACGACGCTGCTGCTTCGCGCGGGCGCGACGATCGAGGAGTTGAACTGTGTCCGAAAGCACGTCGATCAGCTCAAGGGTGGCCGTCTCGCCGCAATAGCATTTCCGGCACGTGTCGTTGCGTTCGTGTTATCCGACGTCGTTGGCGACTCGCTCGCGACGATCGCGTCGGGTCCGACGGTCGCGGATCCAACGACTGTCGCCGACGCGATCGCTGTGTGCCGGTCGCGTGGTGTATGGGATCGGCTACCCGCATCGATACGTTCCCATCTGGAGGGCGGAACGGACGAATCGCCCAAGCTGGACGACCCGCGCCTTGGGCGCGCAGAGAGTTACGTGATCGGCAGCAACGTCACCGCCGCCGAGGCTGCACGCGTGCAGGCGGAGGCGCTCGGTTATATGGCACGGATTGTCACGACATCGCTCACGGGCGAGGCGAATCTCGCAGGTATTGAGATCGTCAAGGCGGCGCGCGATGAATGCGAGCGTGTCGGCGGCAAGGTTGCCTTGATCTATGCCGGCGAGACGACAGTTACCGTCCGTGGCAACGGGGTCGGTGGACGCAATCAGGAGCTCGTGCTGGGTGCTGCGATCGCGATGGACGGCGTTCCCGGCATGGCCGTCGTATCACTGGGAACGGACGGGATCGATGGGCCGACCGATGCTGCCGGCGCCGTTGCGGACGGCGATTCGATCGGCAAGGCGCGCGCGCATGGACGGGATGCGCGTGCGGCGCTGGCGGCAAACGACACTCACACATTCTGGAAATCGATCGGTGCGCTCGTGCGAACCGGGCCGACCGGTACGAACGTCATGGACATCATCGTCGCGCTTGCCGTGCCGGACGGTGGTCCTCAGGGCTTGAACACGCCCGTGCTCGCCTGATATAC
>DATNCZ010000381.1:0-31154 GCA_035553335.1 Gemmatimonadaceae bacterium | reverse complement strand
TGAAGCGTTGGCGAGGCATCTCGGAGCGCGCACGGTGGCGACTTGGATTGTGGTAGTGGCGGCGGTCGCCGCGGTAGGCGCATGTAACAGCGATTCTGCAGTTGGCGTGAGTGTGCTGGATCGCGTTGCGCTGATTGCGGTGAGTCTCTCCTCGACGCGACTGACTATCGGTCAGACGGAGCCAGCGAGCGTCACTCTAAAGAACTCATCGGGTGTCACGCTGAATGGAAGCAAGCGCGTTGCGTGGTCGAGTGCTAACAGCGCTATCGCCTCGGTTGACGCGAGCAGTGGGATGGTGACGGGCGTGTCTGTCGGTTCGACCATCATCACCGCGTCCGCCCAAGGGGCGTCCGGCTCGGCCACGGTCGACGTCGCGCTCGCTCCGGTAGCGACAATAGTCGTCGATTTGGCGGTGTCATCGATCGGCATCGGTGAGAGCGTACAGCCGGTGGATACGGTTCGCGATGCTCAAGGAAACACGCTCAGCGGCCGTGTCGTTCGCTGGTCGACATCCGATCCGACCGTCGCGACCGTAGATTCGGTATCGGGTCTCGCGAAGGGAATCGCCGTTGGGCAGACTACGCTGACGGCCACGAGCGAGGGGCACTCTGCGAGTGCAACGCTGACGGTGGCCGGATCAGGCGGCGCGACCAATCCGCCCGCAACCGCTCCGGTCGCCTCCGTAACGGTTTCGCTCGCTCAGGCGAGTGTTAACGTGGGCGCGACCACTCAAGCCACTGCAATCGCGCTCGATGCTAGCGGCAATGTGCTGACTGGCCGTACGGTCGCCTGGCAGTCGTCGAACGCCCTCGTAGCGAGCGTCGATCCCTCATCCGGGGTCGTGACCGGCATCTCCGCGGGATCGGCGACTATCACCGGGGTCTCCGAAGGCCGGAGCGGATCTGCTACTGTCGCGATCGTAGCTCCGCCGGCGTCGCAACCCCCGCCAAGCTCCCCCCCGCCGGTAGCTAGCGTTGCGGTGTCGCTTGCTGCATCGACGATCACTGTTGGCACGACGACGCAGGCGACGGCAGTGACCCGCGATGCGAGCGGCAATACACTGACCGGTCGTACGATCATTTGGAGTTCCAGCGCACCTTCCGTCGCTTCGGTCGATGCGGCGACGGGAGTGGTGGGCGGCGTTGCAGCGGGGACGGCGACGATCACCGCGACAAGTGAAGGCAAGACCGGAAGCGCGACGATCACCGTCAGCGTCGTTCCCGTGGCGAGCGTTTCAGTCGCGTTGGGCGCGACCAGTTTGAGCGTCGGCGGCACGACGACCGCAACGGCGACGGCGCGTGACGCCAACGGCAACATCCTTACCGGGCGCACCGTGGCTTGGAGTTCGAGTGCCTCGGCCGTCGCGATCGTCGTGCCAGCTACGGGTATCGTGACCGCTGTGGCGCCCGGCACGGCGACGATCACCGCGACAAGTGAAGGCAAGACCGGAGGCGCGGTGGTGACCGTACAGGCGGCAGTGGTCGCCACCCAGCTTGCTGTTGCGACCCAGCCGTCCGCGTCGGCACAGGCGGGGGTCCCGTTTGCACAACAACCGGCCGTGCAGTTGCGCGACGGAGGCAACAACCCCGTTAGTCAACCGGGCGTGATTGTCACGGTGGCGATTGCAACAGGGGGCGGGACGCTGGCCGGGACGACGACGGCGACAACCAATGCCGCCGGAGTGGCGCTGTTTTCAAACCTGTCCATCACCGGAGTCGACGGAGCGCGCACGTTGAGCTTTGCGGCGCCGCCGTTGTCTTCTACGACCTCAACATCCATCACCGTTTCGAACCCGGTGGTTTCTCCGTCCGGTGGCTGCGACAATGAGCCGACTGGGTATACTCGAATTCAGGACGAGCCCTGGAATAGTTCGCCGGCGTACGGCGTCACCATCGTCGACGGCTGGCGCGACGACCTCGGGAACGGCGCGACTAGACTCTCCATCATCAATGATCCAACATCGCCCTTCCCGGACGGGAATCACAACGTGATCCAAGGCTTGTTTCCCGCAGGCTCTCCCGGAGGCAGCGGTCCGTTCTCCGCGTATCGTCCGTTTGGAGCCACCGAGCAGTTCAAGAACCTGTACATTTGCGTGTATCTCAAACACGACGCTAACTTCAATAACACCAACGGCAATACCGGTACTAAGTTTATGTGGCCCGCAGGCGACAAACAGCAGGGTTCATCGACCTATACTGGCTTCAACGGGTCAAGTATGGATTTCGAGGTTTTTCAGCAGAACGCGGTTGATCGGGAGCTAAAGGCAAATATGAACGGCACGGCCAACCGTATGGTGGGCCGAAATGGCCAATGGGTGAAGTACGAGTTACTGCTAAAGGCGAACACGAACAATAGCACGGCGAACGGCGAGCTGGACGTTTGGATCGACGGTGTTCAGACGCATCACTATACCGATGTGAACTGGCAAATGAACACTGCGAGAACGTGGCTCAGCCTCACGTGGAACCCGACGTATGGCGGGGGACTCAATCCGGTGCCGCACGACCAGTGGCAGTACATTGATCACATTCGCATCAGCGGATCAAACCAGTAATGAGCACGTAGGGTGGTCTTGACGCCGCGTTCGCCCGAGGCGGACGCGGAGCCTTGTCCCCGACCGCTGGCGCTAGGAATTGCGACGAACGAGCCACGATCACGCTATTTGGTCGAGGCTCTTCGTGCACTCGGTGTGGTCCAAGCGGTGTGGGACTTTGACCGGATAGATGCGACGACGAAGCTTGTGGCCGCCGCTCTATCGTTCCACCCGATTCGCTCAGAATGGTGGGGCCGGTATCAGCTGCACTCGCGGATTCAGGCGCGGCGCCGGGCGAACCTGCGCGCATCGATTGAGCGAGAAAATCGACCGATCGATGCGCTCTTGTGTTGGGGTAGTTGGTTCCATCCCTTTCGAGACTTGGTGGATGGTCCGCCATACTTCAACTACATCGATCAATCCCGCTCACTTGCGCCATTGGAGGGAGAGCCTCACGCTTCGAGCCGGGGGCGCCGGCGGTCCCATGCGTTGCAGGCAGAGACCTACCGTGATTCGAGCGGCATCCTTTGCATGTCGGAATGGGCTCGGGCGCAGACCCTCGATGCTCATCCGAGTACTTCTGCGCGCCTACATACGGTCGGTTGGGGACCATGCGCGGTTGACCTCTCTGCCGAAGACCATGAGTATCCGCGCGAGAACATCGTATTGCACGTATCCAACGATTTTCGGCGGAAAGGCGTGGATTTCTTGATGGCGACCGCGGAACTCGTTGCGCGCCGCGTCCCGGATGTCCAGTTCTTGGTCGTAGGTGAGGACTCCCGCGTCACATGGGCGCGCGACTCAGGCCCGGTTCGTTTTCTTGGGACTCGCCGAGGGGAAGAGCTCGCAAGTCTGTTTCGGAGAGCGAAAGTCTTCTTCTTGCCTCACCGCTTCGATCGGTCGCCCCATGTGCTCGTGGAAGCGATGAGCGCGGGCTTACCACTCGTCGCATCCGCTCAAGGCGGCGCAGTCGAACTCATCGTGAACCGAGGCACGGGCGCGTGTGTGCGCGTCGGTGATATCGACGGCTACGCGACGGCAATCTTACAATTGCTTCAGGACGAGCCGCTCCGCCAGATGCAAGGCGCGGCCGCATTGCGCGTGATGCGAGCGAATTACCAATGGTCAACTGTCGCCGGTAGAATCCTCGCAATCATTGAGTCTGTACAGAAAGCGCGCAAGACTCACCAATAACAACCTTCGCTTGGTTGCGTGGCGTGCCAACTATTCGGCGATTCCTAAAACTGTCCCCGTCGTACTTCCGCCGATTTGGGCTAGTGGATGGTGCGCGGGTGCTGAGCCTCACCATCCTTGCAAAGCTTGTGGGGGCGAACCGTGTAGTGACGTTGCGTGTGCCGGGCCTGAAGGCGCCCATCGAGTTGCGAGCCCGAACGTCAGACGTAAAGGTATTTCATCAGGTCTTCGTTGACCAAGAACACGACGTCGCGAAGCGCCTCGGGAAGGTTAGGAGCATTATCGACGCGGGTGCAAACGTCGGGTTTTCCTCAATATTCTTCGCATTAGAGTTTCCAGATGCGACTATCATCGCGGTTGAACCAGAACCAAGGAACTACGCCCAACTCGTCCGTAATGTCGGAGCGTACTCGAATATCGTTCCGCTAAATGCGGCGCTTTTTGGCGCTTCCGGGGTCGTGACGATTTCGAATCCGGATGCCGAGGAATGGGCGTTCCGTGTCGATGTCGCCGCGCCAGGCAACAGTGACGCGACGATCGCGGCAGTGAGCGTACCCGATATTCTTGACAGGTACAAGTTTGCAGAGCTCGACATTCTCAAACTCGACATTGAAGGCGCCGAGACCGAGGTGTTTGCTCCGGGGTGTGCGGCTTGGTTACGTCGGGTGAATTTTATCATGATCGAGTTACATGACTACCTGAAGCCTGGGTGCTCTGCGGCCGTCCTTTCCGCGGCGAATTTGACCGATTTTTCGAGGGCGGTTCAAGGGGAGTACACGATCCTCGCGCGGCGGTCGAAGATCGCACAGTCCGCTGTTCCCTCATCGGCGCCCGCAAATCCTTCGAACTAGGGGCCCTAGGCTCGAATCGGCCAGCAAAATGCCCCGCTCTCGCCTAGCCGGCGCCACCGTTCGGCGCGCCGCGATCATTGCTGCTCGGCTTGCGAAAGCCAAGCACGGGATCATCCTGTGCTATCACGGCCTCGTCACAGGATCGGCGGGTAATGGGATCGGTGGCCATGTGTCGGTAGATGAGTTTCGTGACACGATCGACGCAGCTTGTTCCGCCGGTCGGGCCGTATCGCTTCGTGAGCTTGTCTCTCGATCCCTAACCGGCCGATCAACAACTGGACTGTTCGCCGTCACTTTTGACGACGCGTTTGTTTCATTGACACAGCCGGCGGCCCGAGGTGTCATTTCTGCCTACCAGTTGCCTATCTCGATCTTCGTGGTCACTCGAGCAAGTGCTAGCGGCACTCCATTTTGGTGGGATCGCATCGAAGCACTGCATCGCCAACTGAGCGCCGAGGAATGGGAAGCGTTCGAGCGACGCATTGATTTGCCTAGCGAATTTCGCACGCCGGCGGCGATGGCTTTCGGCCCATTGCGCCCGTTTCGACAATGGGTGTTGTCCCGACACGCCGGCCGGTTACCACAGCCGGTGGAGGACGTGGTCGCGAGCTTGAGTCTCATCGACTCAAGCCGCGACATGCAACGTCCTATGACCTTCGATGAGATTGATCGATTTGTCGAGGAGGGACGGGTGGATGTCGGCATACACACCGTTAGCCATCCAGTCCTTCCGTTGCTCGCCGACGACGAAATAAGCGAGGAAATCCGAAGCTCATACATGACGCTGCGCGAGCGATGGCCATCCGCGCTCCCATTGCTAGCGGCGCCATTCGGCTTGTACGACGAGCGCACAGTTAGCATTTCGAGGGCGCTCGGATTATCCGGCATTCTCAATTTGCATCCGGCAACCTTGGAGCTCGCGTCGGCGGCGCATGGCTTTCCGCGCGTTGGCATATCTGGAGCCACGCGCTCGTGGAGGATTGCGATCCGACTCAGTGCGTTCTCGCGCTTTGCTGCGGCACTGCAGTCGCGAACTGTGAATTATCCGCCTTTGCCGACGCCGGATTGATTCCGACCGCCGGCATGCCACGATATATCCCGCATCGGCTTCGAGTATTGCGCACTCCACGTCGATCCGCGAGTTCAAGTTCGCTCGGACGACAATGACTCGGCGCATCGTTGTCCTGCACGTCGCCGCACCGTCGCGCGTCGGAGGACTTGAGCGCGTCGTAGCCGATCTGTCCAGCCGCCAAGCCGCGAACGGCACGAACGTTCATGTTGTCGGCGTCTTCGACAATGCCGGCGATGCCGCCTTTTTTTGTCAACCACTCTCCGCGAACGGCGTCCGTGCTCACGCAATCGTGCTTCCTAGGCGAGCGTACGTGCGCGAACGCTCGGCATTGCGATCCTTTTACCGATCCATCGCACCGGACGTCGTACACACGCATGGTTACCATTCGGACGTCATCGCCTCGCGCCTCGCTCGTCGCCTCAATATCCCGACGGTGGCGACCGTACACGGTTTCACCGGTGGAGGGTGGCGCAACCGATTGTACGAGCGCTTGCAGGTCAGAGCGTTACGTAGCGTTGATACTGTGGTTGCCGTCTCACGGCCGCTGGGCGAGTTACTTCGCCGCCGGGGGGTTGCTCGCGCGCGAATTCGCGTGATTCAGAACGCCTGGGCGAGTCGCCGCGGGCCGTATCCGAGGACGGCCGCGCGCCTGCTACTGGGAATTCAACACGATGCGTTTTGCGTGGGCTGGGTCGGACGCCTGTCACACGAAAAGGGTGCCGACGTTCTCGTCGACGCGGTGGTGCACCTGCCAACCGACATCGTGGTATCTATCATCGGCGGTGGCCGGGAACGCGAGGCGCTCGAGATTCGGGCTCAAAAGCTTGGTGTCGCTTCGCGGATTCGTTGGCACGGAGCGCTAGATGACGCCGCCCAACTTATGGGTGCGTTCGACGTCGTGGCGCTGAGTTCGAGAACGGAAGGAACTCCAATGGTGCTGTTCGAAGCAATAGCGGCGGGAGTTCCCGTGATAGCCACCAACGTAGGTGGGATTCCTGACGTGATAACCGATGAAACCGGGACGATCGTTCCGCCAGAGGACTCCCTCGCACTCGCGTCGGCTATCGCGCGAGTACGCAACGATCCAGGTGCGGCATCGGACTTCGCCTCGGCCGCACTCCGCGCTCTTTCGACGCGATTCGCACCTGAACCCTGGGTTGCGAGCTATGACCAGGTTTACGACCAGCTGCTCAAAGCTACGAAGGCTCGTGACGCATAATTGCGAGGAAATTCTCGAGGCGGCGGCGGAACATGAGCAGGACGACAATTCCATACGTCGCAACTCCTACAGTCACCTCCGAGGCCAGGCGGGCGAACGGCGGAACCGTCTCAAAAGCCACGTGAGTCGTAAGAACCGTCACCACCATTGCCGCGCAGCCAGTCATGGCAGGCATTAGCGCTCGAACGTACGTGCTCGTCCGAAGATCAATGTCAAGAAATAGCCGGCGATAGAGGGGCCACGCCACAAACGGATACAAGGCCACCCAGGCAAGCGCGATGCCGCTTGCGTTCCAGTGGCTAGCAACGAAAAAGGCTGGTGGAAATATCAGCGCAGAAATCACCGAGTTCCACATTACGTGTCGAACGCGACCAGTCATGCTAAGCGCTTGCGACACAAACGGAGTCACCGACCGAACCGTAGTGTAGAAGGCGAGGATTTGAAGTGGCGCCACTGCGCCCGCCCACTTCGAGCCGAGCACCAGCGGAACGAAGTCACTTCCGGTGAGCGCGACGCCAACGGCGATAGGGAAAGTGAGAAAGGCCACTCCCTCGGTCAAAATCAACAGATAACTTCGCAAGTGCTCGTTATCTCGTTGCGACTCGGAAAAGAACGTCGGCGTGACGCTCATCACCACTGACGTAACCTTTTCGATCGGAAGGTTGGTAAGCGTCCACGCGAAGGAGTAGACGCCGAGGGCAGCTTCGCCTAGAACACGGCCCGCCACCAAGAAATCAGAATTCGTGTATGCATACCAGCTGACGCGTGAAATTAGAATGTCTCTGCTAAACTTGAGGGCTGCGGACAGCGCGCGCAGCCGGGGCCATCGGAAGCGCACCGGGCTTCGCTGAATGGTTGCGACTGCTGCGTAGGTCGCGGCCGCGATCTCGTTCAGCACAAGCGACCAATAGCCGAAGCCGGCGATGGCGAAGCCGATTACGGTTCCTATCGCCACGACTCCTTGTCCGATCTCGATCGTCGAGATTTCTTTGAAGCGGCGGTCGCGTTGAAGGATCGCCAGTGGCATAGATCTAAAGCTCGAAATAATTGACACGAGCCCAGAGGCGATAACGACGGCGGGCAACGCCGGCGCGTGAAAGAACAGTCCCAAGGGGCGCGCAGCTGCTGCGGTCAATCCAAATCCAACGACGCCGAAGACAATCGAGAACGAGTTGAGTTGCTCGATCTCTGACTTCCCCAAGCTTCGGAGTGCCAATATCGCCGAACCAAGTCCGAACTCGCTAAGAAGCCGAACCAGGCCGACATAGAGTGCCGACATTCCGATGAGCCCATAGTCGCGGGGAGTCAGAATCCGCGCGACGAACATAGTCGAAGCCCAGCTTAGACCCTGGGTGATGGCACGTGCGAGCGCGGCCCACGCTATTCCATGGAATAGCATTCTGTGACGCTGGCGTTCCGCCTCGTCACCTACGGTCTCGCCGTGCGTGGGAGCGGCAGCGCTCGCCTTTTCGCGAAAAGCCGATTCGATGCGCTCGACTGGCGGCGGCGTTTCAGCCACAGCGACCCGACTCGAGCTCGGCAATGAATCCGGCCGTTCGACACGATGCGATCGTCGTCCCACGGCGACCCCAAATCCCGCAAAGCCGCTCGCCGGAATTGGCAACCGGTGCGACAGGGAGTTGGGCTGGGCCGGCCAATGCCGAGGGCCAGATTACCACGCGCCAAATTGCGCCGACGCGAAGCTCGGGTCGCTCCGATACGCCGAGCACCACATCCGACGGAGTCACAGTGTAGTCTAAACTAGCTACATCTCGGTCCCGCCAGAGACGCGAGATGGCGTCGCGCGAATTCGTCGACGATTTGCTAGAAGAGGCGGACCTCATCACTCGGTCCCGCGCCACGACCCGCACCTACGCGTTACGGGCCGCGTTCCAAATCCTGAATCTTTGAGCCGTCTGCTCTCCTTGAGCGAACAAACGTCGGCGCGGGGCGCGATTGACCGATTCTGGTCGATGACAAAGCCGGACGGCAAGGGGAGTGTGCCTTTCTTGAGGACAATTCGGCGTGATGAGCCGGAAAGTGCAAATTCCGACGCCACCTAGTTGATCGATCTGTAGCTCGCGATCGTGAAACTCGGACTTATACTTGCCCTCAGCCTACCCGCGGCTGCGGATGCATCTACGTGGCGGCGGGTCGACGGTAACGTCACGAGGTCGCACTACAATGCACGGCGGTCGAGCCGAATCTGTGGCCACCACGGTGTTGTGCCTATTCTCGACTCTCGTACGTCGGCCATCTGCTGCACGCAACGTCAGTTGATTCTCGCGCGGACGGAGGTAGCCGAGATGCATCCGATGAATACGCCTTACTAAACTGTCGCACCAAACGCCAGAGTCGTATACAGCGTCTGATATCGATCGACCATGGCCCTGAGTGAAAATTGCTCCAGCACCCGGCGCCTACTGAATGCGGCGGTTGCGACGCGGTAGTCCGCGTTCTTTAGCACGGTTCGCCAGCGCTCCGCCAGCGCGTGAGGAGACGCTGGCGGTACGAGTAAGTCACCCAGGGCGTCGCCGAGGACGGCCGGGTTGCCTCCGACTGAAGTCACGACTGGACACACTTCGCAACTCATTGCCTCAAGCAAGGCTATCGACGTTCCTTCGCTGCGGGAACTAAGAGTGAATACATCGAACGCACCGTACAGTCTGGGCGATCCCTCTACCCATCCGAGCAGGTGAACCGCATCCTGTACCCCCCAACGCGCAGCGAGGCCCAAAATGCGCTCGCGTTCGGGGCCTTCTCCTGCGATGGCAAGTACGGGAGGTTCGCCGCCCGCCCAGTCGCGTCGCAACAGCGCGATCGCTTCGATGAGAGTTGCAAAATCCTTGATTGGGTCGAGACGCGCGACGCACCCGATCACCGGAGCATTGACCGGCAGCAGAAACTCGCCGCGGGCTTCGCGCCTGCGCGGGGAAGGTGCGAAAAAATCCGTCTCGACGCCATTTGGAATCGCTTCGATGCGGCAGCGTCGGGCCGTCCAGCGACGCATCTTGTTGGCCAAGTCGCTTGAGACGCCAATGAGTACATCGGTTCGTCCCGACGCTACGAACTCGATGGCCCTGCCGATCCACGCGTCCGGTTCGGGCCGGCCATGCTCGGTGTGCAGTATACCGCGGATCCCCGCGTGACTCGCCGCGATTGCACTCTTGTACCACGCGCCGCTGTGTGAATGGACGATATCAGGGGAGATTTTGCGGAAAACGGTCTCTAGAGGGCGAGGCCAAATCATCGTCCACGCTGGAAGCGGAGGCGCGATGTGCAGGGCCGCGTGCGGCTCCAATCCCTTGGCATTTCGCCCGAGATATCGAAGCGCGAGGATGTGAACCTCGAACCGTTCGGGATCTAGCCGGCGAGCGAGGTCTGCGACAACTCGCTCCAGCCCGCCCGCTTCAAGGTCGAGCACCACCTGAACAACGCGAATTCGCCGACGCGCCCCGAATGGCGTCATGCCGAGCGTCGTCCGAGGGTGCCGATGGATCTTAATGACGGATTAGACGATGCGACGAGCAGAGACACGCAAGGAAACCCCGATAGCGGTGCGAGAAAGAGGAAATGGCCAGTGAATCCGAGTTCGACCAACGCCTGGATGTGGGAGTGATGTGCCGTCGACCGCTTAACGTTGGTAGCGCGACTTCTTTTTCCGATCGTCAGATGACGAGCGACGAAACTCTGGAGGAACCTCACCTGGGATGCTCACGGGTTACATACGAGATATTCGGCCGTTCCTGAATAGCGCTCAATGCCTCATCGCCCCCGTTCGAGCTGGCCGGCGGAATTCGCCTGAAGACTCCGAACGCGTAACCGACAGGGCGGGGGGGGGGGCTGGGAGGGTCTCAAGACGGTCGACGGCGGCAACTCTCGTATTGCCAATGAGACCGGGGAGTTGGCGACCGTGGCGAATGGTCCTTTGCAACTCGGAACTCCGTGCGCCGCTCGGCCGGTCTGGAAAATGAACAGTGGTGCCGATGACTGACAATCGAGGCTGGTTGGCGGCAAATATACGCGCAAACTAGCGAGGCTTCGGCTTCCGCGGAACAGGCCGCACTACGGCGTAAAGGATTGTGACCGGTGGTCGGTAGTCTTCGTCAGGAAAAACGCGGCGCGTTGATAGACTGGTTCGGCCTAAACCAGAATCGATAGATTCGGGCGAACCGGATCAATAGATTGGGGCAACGCTGGTACTCTGTCATGTCCGCCATGATCCAGTTCTTCGAGGCAGCGCAGTGGCGCTATTGGATGATCTTCTAATCAGTGCAGGGCGGGAAAAGGGAGTGATGCGCCACGCCAAGCCCCTTTGGCGTCGGCTGAACGAGCTTCGCTTGCCCGTTTTCCGGCCTCTTGCCAGCTTCCTGTACGCCGAACGTCAGTCCCGCTCGATTTGGCTGCCTCTCCTTCTGAAGTTTGTGTATCGCGAGCCTCTCCTTCGCTATCGCTGCGAGTCAGTGGGGCGACGCCTTCAGCTGGAGGGTGCCATCCCGGAGATCGGCGGCGATGGTCGAATTGCGATCGGCGACAACGTTCGAATTGGGCCTCAGTGCTCGTGGTACGTCGGCCATAAGGTTTCCGTTGGAGCTGAACTCCGAATCGGTAACGATGTCGGCGTGGGCTATCGCAATTTCATGAGTGTCGTCAAGAGTATTGAGATCGGTGATCGAACGATGCTTGCAAGTGGTGTAGCAATTTTTGACAATCCCAGTCATCCGATGTCACCGAGGCAGCGTTTCTTCCATGAGCCTTTCGAGCTCGATGATGCGGCACCTGTGGTAATTGGCCGGAACTGTTGGATCGGATCGAATGCTTTCGTATTGAAGGGTGTTACGATCGGCGACAATTCGATCGTCGCTGCTGCATCGGTGGTTACCAAGCCTGTACCGCCGAACGTCCTTGTCGGGGGTGCTCCCGCGAAGATACTCCGGGAGTTGCCGCATGATCTATTTGAAGCCGACTGGGAAGAGGTGGCGAATTCGCGTGCCGGCCGGTAGTTCGACCACCTGATGCCGGTCAGAAACTCTGTAGCTCGCGTAGCGGGTTGTGGAGTTGGCGTACGGATTGGAGCTGGTTTGGACGGCCGAGATGGGGATGGAAGACGTGAGGCCACGTCTTGATCCGTTCTTTCTTGTCAATCGTGCCGCGGTGAACTGTCATCAACAGATAGGCATTTGCAAACTGTGCCCCAGTTCGACCGGCGAGGCCGCTGTGGCGGGCGGCACTCGACCCGCGACGTTTTGACGGAGCGCTCTACATCGCACCAGTCGAGAAGGTTCTGGTTCATGCACTCATCGCGGCGCCGGACAGGCGGGTGGCGCGTGCGACGCTTCACGCCCTGCGCCGACGTTTCGCCACGCCAAATCCGGCGTCGCGGTACATACATTGCGCGCGCCTGTGATTCACCGGGCGCGCCCTTCGGGCGAGCAGTCAGTGAAACCGCCGATACTCTTCCTCGAGTCCGCGGAGAGGTTCGACCCGTCGCCCATCAATCCGCCGTACTTCCGTTGTAGACGGTCTCGCGCGAGATCCCATGCCGCCGGGTGAGCTCGGGCGTCGTTGCCCCGGCGCCGCTCTCCTGCGAGTTCCCGACGATTTGTTAGTTCGTGAACCAACTCTTCCGCGTCGACCCTCGTCCGCGGCATCGTGAGGATCGGCAACGACAACTGGATCAGGATGCGGAGGTCACGACAAGGTTTAGCCGCGATCCGAGAGCCCGAAACACTGGTGAACCCGGCTCATAGCCATTATGATGATGAGCGCCAAGGGCATGCGCCGCCCGTTGAGCGCGACCAGTACCAGCCTGGCGACGACTGACTGGTTACGAACGGGGAGGCCCTGTCTGATTGGCGCGTCCTACGTTGTGCTGGGGTTCGCGAATAGAGGATAGCGCATCCGCTTCGATGAGACGTGTTCTCGCGCAATGTTGCCGGAGCAATCTAGCGAGTCAATGACGGCGCGTTGGCCACGACCGTGAATCAGAATCCGGACTTACTCTTTCTCTCGCACCGCCTGCCGACGCCGCCGCATAATGGTGCGGCCATCCGCACTTTCAACACGATTCGAGTCCTAAGCAGCGCGTTCAACGTTACGGCACTCTGCTTCGATCGAGTAGACGCCATCCTCGAGAAACTTGATCTCGAAGAGCGAATAGACGCGCTTCGACCGTACGCAAAGGTCGAGGTCTTTCCGATCGTCCAGCAACAAAGTCGTGCCCGCTTCGCGTTCGATCACCTGCGAAGCGTTGTGAAGAACGAGGCATACACGATCTACGCCCACGATTCACCGGCCTACGCACACGCGATTCTACGTGCTCGAGCCGGAACCAGATTCGCAGTCGTCCACGTGGACACGCTCGACCTTGCACGCCACCTTCCGCTCGTCGCGGATCTTCCAGTGGCCTGCACTCATCACAACGTGGAATCGCAGCTGTTGCGGCGGAGAGCGACGACAGAATCTGCTGCTCGCCGAAAGTACCTAGAGTTTCAGGCCGCAAAGCTCGAGCGCCTTGAGCGGCACTGGCTGCCTCGCGTCGCTCTCAACGTAGCTGTATCAGAAGACGACGCCCGAACGCTTGCGGCACTCGCTCCGGAGGCCCGGGTCGAGGTGGTGCCGAACGGGGTCGACATCGATTATTTCCGGCCGGCCATGGTCCCGCAGGCAGGTTGCGTGTTCGTTGGTGGAACGAACTGGTTCCCGAACCGCGACGGGCTCGAGTGGTTCCACGAGTCGATTCTTCCGGAGCTTCGCGCCCTCGGCGAGCGCGCAACGATCACGTGGGTCGGACGCTGCACCGAGGGCGATCGCCGCCGGTACGGAGGCGCGGGCGGTGTCGTGTTCACGGATTACGTTCAAGACGTCCGACCCTACTTGCAGAGCGCTGCGTGCGTGATCGTGCCACTCCGAGTCGGCGGCGGCACCCGGCTCAAGATTCTCGACGCGTGGGCTAGCGGGAAAGCCATCGTCTCGAGTGCGCGCGGTTGCGAAGGGCTTCGAACGCGGCATGGGGAGAACATTCTCGTCGAGAACGAGCCCCGCGCGTTCGCGCTCGCGATCCAGCGCGTGCTGCACGATCAGGCACTTCGGGACTCAATTGGCCATGCGGCTAGGGAAACGGTCGAGCGTTACTATAGTTGGACCGGCATCGGACGCGACCTCATCGGGTTCTACGAGGAGATGTCCTCGGGCCGTACCACGAACACTCCGCACGTTCCCCGCTCAGCGTGAATCGTCGTCCGCGGATTGCTGCGGTTCGCGCGACTGAAGATCACGCCGAATCGCTCGCAGCCTTTTACCGTGCGACTTGGGACGAGTCGGCAACCGCGGACTCGGTTTTGGTCGCGCTGCATCGCGCTGCAGCGGCAAACCGATCCACGCCTGGCGAACCCCCACCCGCTGCGATCGTCTTAGAAGGAAGTCGCGTAATTGGCTACTGCGGCTCACTTCCTCACCGCATCTGGGACGGAGCCACCGAGCACACCGGGTACTGGGTCAAAGGATTGATGGTCCTTCCGGAATTTCGGAACGGGCCGGTCGGCTACTTGGCGGTGAAGGAATTGACGCAGCATCTCCCGCGCGCCATCATCCTTACGGTTGCGCCCGCCGCGCGCCGGCTATTCACCGCTCTTGGCTACACCGATCTCGGGGCCGTCACAAATTGGGTCAAGCCGCTGCGACCCTACGTAGTTGCGAAGCAGGCCGATTTGACGGCAATCGACGGATTGATCCCTGGCTGGGCAAGCCGAGGCGTGAGGGTGGCCCAACGAACCGGCGTCGCTAGCTTGCTCGCGGGTTCGGCCGGTTTGGTGATGAGCGCCATGGCGACCGCAACTCGCCTGCCAAGTGCAGGGTTGCGGACCTCACAAGGGGTTCCCGCCAAGCGCGAGTTGGACGAGCTCTGGCAAACCGCGCGAGCGACCGTCCATGCGAGCCCAGTGCGAGATGGTGAATACCTGATGTCGCGCTTCACCGGAGCGGCTGGGCACGTGGAAGCCGATCGATATCTGTTTGTGAACGCACGGGACGGGGCCCGTCTCGTGGGCGTTGCCGTCGTCCGAAAGCCGCGAGCCACCTCTGATATCCGGCTCGGCGCGATGAAGATGGCGACTGTCTCCGACATCCTTTTCGCGCCCGAACGCTCTGCCGCTGGACTGGCGACGCTCGGTGCAATTGAGCGTTGCGCACGCGCAACAGAGGCGCATGCGTTGACGTGCATGTCCAGTCACTCGTCCCTTACACGGCTGCTCAAGCGTCAGGGCTACCTGCGACTTGGCGGGAACGTACATTTCTTTTTCCGCGACGTCACGGGAAACAGTCGATGGCCCACCGACCTCACGTCATGGTGGCTCGGCCGTGGCGACGGAGAATCCGACGCCACCTTCTGAAATTCCGACCGGAAGTCGATGACCGCTGAGAACGAAGCGAGATTGGGCGACATCATGCGCTCAGTGCTCGAACTCCCACCCCATGTGGATGTGACCCTTGCTCGCCAACTCGGTGTGGAGAGTTGGGACTCCTTGGCGCACGTCTCGTTGATGCTTGCAATCGAGAGCGAATTCGGGGTGAACATCGACGTCGCCGATCAGATTTCGCTGACGTCGTATCCCGCGATCCGCCTCTATCTCGAAGGACAGGGCATTTGACCGAGGCCGCGTTCGAGGTCACTGTCGGCCATGAGGACGCACAATCCTTTGCCGACCTGAGTGGTGACTGGAATCCGCTGCACACGGACGAGTCGTACGCCGCAGGAACGCAGTTCGGCCGGAGGATTCTCCACGGCGCATTCTCCGCCGGCCTGGTTTCGCGGATGGCAGGCATGCACATCCCGGGTGTTGACTGTCTGCTCCATGGGATGCAGCTGAAGTTTCTGCAGCCGATATTCCCACCAGCGCGTCTGGCGGTCCGAGGCCGGCTCGTCAGCGAGCACGCGGGCACCGGAAGAGTGAGCGTCGAGATCACCGATGCTCTGAGCGGCCGACGTTACGTCGAAGCATCCTACGAGTTCAGCCGTCATCGCGCGGTCGACAAACCCGTGGAACCCGCCCACCGTGTGAGCAATGGCCATGCGGTCACGCTGGTCACCGGCGCCTCAGGCGGGATCGCCAAGGCGCTATTGGCGAAGCTCGGGGATCACGGCGTCGGTCTATCGCGCTCGAACGCCGACGGAACTCTCTCCGCGACGGATCTCGAGGAGATACGTAAGAGAATCGGTACCGCGCCGATTCAAGGGATCATCCATTGTGGCTGGCCGGCGCCCGACAATTCCAGGCTGACCAAACTCGGCGATCTGGTTGCCGCGGTTGACCATCACGTCGCGCAGCCGTTGCAGCAAGCGATCGCTCTCGCGCAGATCTTGCTCGAGCGGGGAACCTCCGACGCAATGTTGCTGCTCGTCGGATCGACGGCGGCTGACCCGGGCCGGCACAACTATCGGATGCCGCTATATACGCTGGCGAAGTCCATGATTCCTGCGCTCTCGAGGATCCTCGCAGTGGAGCTCGCTGCGACAGGGCGCCGATGCGCCGCGGTCGTATTCGACGTCGTGGATACCGGAATGAACAAAGGAATGAGCGCGCAAGCGCGGGTCGCGCATGAGGACCGGTCGCCGGCAGGACGAATTCCGATGGCGGGGGAGGCTGCCGATCAGTTGAATTGGGTCATGTCCAACCGCAATTCGCTCCTGTCGGGCGCAACGATCACCCTCTCCGGGGGAGCGATGCCGTGAAGTTTCTTGAAGCCAAGAAGGTCGTCGACGCGTTCACTGGCGGACCTCTGCTGCCATTCGTGTTCGCCCTTTCCGGTTCTGCCGAAGCTTTCGCCCTGTACCTTCGTGCCGCCGCGGCAGTGCGCGGTCGAGAAGCGGCAATCGATACGCTCCCGTTCAATACGCTTTCTCAGCGCCTGCGGACGCCACTCGAGCCAACCACGACGGAGGTCGTACTCCTGCTGCCGTGGGATTTCGCACCGGAGATCGATTGGCGATCCGGGTTCCCCCAGAATGCGGATGAGCAGGCGATTCGCGAGTCGGCCGAACTGATTAGCGGACGCCTGGCGAAGCGGGCTTCGCGATTGATCTACCTCCCCGCCCCGGTGCCGCCGTTGTTCAGCGACCCGAATCGCAACGCGAGTCTTGCCACCTGGCTCCAGAGCGTGGCGCTTGGGCTCGGCGCGCGGATGCTTCCGCGAGAGGCGTTCTCCCTTGCTGGATATTTCAGCAGCGGTTGTCCGGTAGGCGGCGGCTGGATCGGTGCGGTGGCGGAAATCGTGGTCGATGAGGCACTCGCGCCGGTACCTGCGCCAAAGAAAGTTCTCGTCACCGATCTCGACAACGTGATGTGGGCGGGGATCGTGGGTGAAGACGGCGTGGACGGAATCGCGTTCGAGCCTGGCGGGCGGGGGTATGCGCATTTCGTTTATCAAGGACTCTTACGCCGGCTCCGTGGCGAAGGAACATTGTTGGCGGCCGTGAGCCGGAACGACGCCGAGATTGCGCTCGCACCGTTCCGGTCAGGGCGAATGATCCTCCGGGAGGAAGATTTCGTGGCCTTGCTTGCGAGTTATCACGCGAAGTCGGCGCAGATCAGTGATCTGGCCAGGCGGCTCAATCTCAGCGTCGATTCCTTCGTGTTCGTCGACGATAACGTCGTCGAATTGGCCGAGGTATCTCTAGCGCTTCCAACCGTCCGATGCGTTCCGTTCCCTCCGCAGGCTGAGGGCATCCCGCCGTTTCTTGACGAGATCGCCCAATTGTTCGCGCGGCTGGAGTTCACCAAGGAGGATCAGGAACGGACGATATTGTATCGTCGCCGGCTCGAAGGGTTGGTCCCGACGGACCTTGTCGGCGCCGACATTCGAGGGTTCCTCCAGGATCTAGGTATGACCCTTACCCTGCACGACCGGTCGAATGGCGATCGGACGCGCGCTGTCCAGCTCATCAACAAAACCAATCAATTCAACCTCAACGGAAACCGCGTTCGAGAGGAGCAGGTCGCGAGCGTCCTCGAGGCAGGGGGGCGGCTGTATGGCGCGACCCTATCCGATCGTACAGGTCAGCACGGTGAGATTCTGGCATGCTTAGTCGGGTCTGATCGGGTCATAACGTCCTTCGTGATGTCATGCCGAGTATTCCAGCGGCGAGTCGAGTACGCGTTCATGGCGTGGCTCGCTCAACAGCCGGATGCGCCCATCGGCATGGCTTGGTCGCCGACGCCGCGAAACGAACCATTCGCACAATTTCTTCGCGAGCTTGGTGCCGGCCACTCGTCCACCGCCGGACTCATCCCAATCGAGCCGGGCAGCGTGCACTTACGATTCGCCTCCGAGCTCGGCCTCTTCTCGCTCGAGGTTGGGTAGTAGCGGATCGAACATGGTCCGCGCGCTTTCGTTTCCTGACGGGGCACGCTTTGCCTTCACGGTGATGGACGACACCGACGTCGCCACCGTGAAGAATGTCGAGCCCATTTACCGCTTGCTCGAAACGCTCGGCATGCGAACGACGAAGACTGTCTGGTCGGTGAGGTGTGAGGAAGGGAGTCCCGACTTCTCCGCGTCGGAGACCTTGGACGATCCCCAATATCTCGAGTTCGCGGTCGATCTCCAGAAGCGCGGCTTCGAGATCGCCTTTCACAATGCGACGATGGAGTCCAGCACGCGCGAGCGGACGATCCGCGCGCTCGCCCGATTCACCGACGTTTTCGGGACACCGCCTCGCGTTCACGCGAATCATTCGTTCAATCGCGAGAACTTGTATTGGGGCGTCGACCGGATCGACAGTCCGGTGCTTCGCGCGCTGTACCGCGCGGTGCTTCGACAACCGGGCGATTTCTATCTTGGCCATCGTCCAGGCTCTCCCTACTGGTGGGGTGATCTCTGCGCCGAGCAGATTGAGTATGTCCGGAATCTTAGCTTTGCGGACATTAATATCATGCGTGTGAATCCTTCGATGCCTTACCGCGACCCGCGACGGCCGCTCGCCCGATGGTGGTTCTCTGCATCGGATGCTGAGAATGCAGATGCATTCGTCGAACTGGTGAGTCCGGCAAACCAGAGTCGTCTTGAGGCGGAAGGCGGCGTCTGCATCGTAGCTACGCACTTTGGCAAGAATTTTTGCGTGAATGGTGAAGTTCGCGCGGACGTGAGCGAGACGTTGACGCAGCTCGCCCGGCGGCGTGGATGGTTTGTCCCGGTCGGGACGCTCCTTGACCACCTTCGCCAGTTCCGGAGGGACAGCGGCCTACCGCGACGCGAATGGCAGCGGATGCAGTGGCGATGGGCGCGCGATCTGTTCCTTCGCAGAGTTCCTGCTCTCGCTCGCTGACGAACGTACTGCTTGCCGGGCCAGTGAACTCGCCACGACGCCTGAGGGTGAAGCTGTTTACTGAACACGAGTGTACAAGTACATACGCGACCTACTTGAGTTGAAGTTCATCGGCTCAGGACTGATGCGGCTAGATCGGAGTGGCGCCGCCGCAGATTGAACGACGTCTTGATATAGCGAGACACCGCCGGGTGCGCGCCCGGCGGAGGCTCGCTGCGAGTCCGCGGGCGAGTGTGTCGCCTCGCCCAGCCGAAGGAGCGTCGCGAAGTGGGCCAAGCTCGGTCGCGAGATGCAAAAGGCCTCCCGCGTCGGAACGTACGCAGCGTCGCTCAGCGAGGCGCAATCACCCTAAGGCTGGCGACGTCGAATTTCCGGTTGAGGCAGCTGAAGCTCTACGGATGAGATCGAAATCGGCGAGGGTCGTTGCCGTGGGGAGCCGGGCCTACTCATCGCGATCCGCGGGCGGCGGTGTATTGCACAACTGGAACTGAGCGGCGACGAGTGGCTCGATCGCGCCAGCCGGCCGCGCAGTCCGAGTTCCAGTGCCGCAGACCGTTGTCACGCGCTTCAAGGACGCCGTGTATCTTCAGTTGGGCGATCTGCGCGCACCACCGCTGGCTGAGTGTTTCGCTCGCCGCAGAGTTCAGTGTGCGCGTCGTAAGTCTCCTTCCGGCGGCGAGCGCCGCGTAAACGTCGAGCCCGCGGCGCTTGACACCAAGCCGCGGCTGGAGCGCGACCCAGAGCTCGCGTTGGGACTTGCGGGCCGGAACTAGGCCCCGGGCAGGGCGAGCGAGCGGCACCGATGCGCCGGTAGCCGCCAAAGCGTCAATTGCTCGACGGGGGCGAGCGTGAGCCAGACGACCTGGGCATTGAGATCAGCGTCGCTCACGACGGTGGGCCGGGGAGAAAACTGTGGCTGAGATGACGAATCGGCCGCTCGACTTTCCAAGCAATTTGAGCAATAGCGTACGCGTGAACACTTCGCGCATAACGGACTCGCGAGAAATCGAAAGTCCGAAGGTCGAAAACGGGGAGCCCACCGGCATGCCGCCGACTCAGACGCATGTGCCATCGGCAACCGCTGGATCCATCAATTTTCGATCGGCGGTGACGTCGTCTAAGGCTCCGAACCGGAGGCGCGTCACTCTACCGACTCAACCGATTCGGCAATTCGCTGCGCCGCGGTCGAGCTAGAAGGTCCAAGCGCCCATCCCGGGCATCGCGAACCCACACCCGACCGCACCTCAAACATCCATAACGCGATCGGAGCTCCCATCCCGGCACGGGAATTCGCCCCGGCGTCTCCAAATCTGATACCTCTTGAATAGGAATGGATGTAAATTAAGACGAGCTCGGCACACCACTCATGGATCACGCTTCGTCGGTGTCTCGCCCACAACGCGGCGCACGTACGCCATCGAACAGCAGGCTTAGTGACGATGGGCTACCCGCAGATGTAGCTCGCGCTCGACATCCGTCTCGCGCCCAGCGGGTACGGCGATCGGGACCGCTAGTCGCCTGCTACATCCTTTGGGTGCTCATCCTAGGGGATCCGTTGCGGTGGGTGGCGTACTATGGCGCCAGACCAATATTGCAGATACCGACCGCACTGCTGATCGTGACGTTGATTGGCACGGCACTCAGTCATCGCATGCGCTTTATTCCGCCTCTCGTTGCATTTGCGTTGTACGCTGTTTTGTCCGTACCAGTCGCCTACAATATCGGATACGCAATTCCAGTGGCGAAGGTGCTGACGTCCTATTGCGGACTTGCCATCCTCACAGTGACGGTCGTTCGGACGGCCCGCGAGGCTGTTCCTATAGTGGTTTGGGGGTTGTTGTTCCAGTACACGTGGTGGACGCTTGTTGGTGCCATACCCGGCCACGTCTTCTGGCACACCTTGGCGTACAACAATTACGACTCCTTTGGACCGATGATGGCGATCGCATTGGGGTCATCGTATTTTATGGCCCTCTCGGTGAAGGAGCGCAATCTAAAGATCATCGCGTTTGCTACAACCGGCGGATGCATTATCGGTTTGATCTCATCATACGCTCGTGGCGCGGTCGTCGCAGGCGTGGCGACTCTCATCTGCATGTTTCTACGTTCTAAGAACAAGCTCAGGACCGCGGGGCTCGCCATCGCCGGAGCGGTTGTCGTATTTTTTGCAACGAATGTCCTCTTTACGAACGCCAGCCGTGAGGACGCCAATCCGAATTTCTGGATTGAGATGTCGACGATCGCAGACACCGGCGGCACGCGGAGGGACCGAGATGAACTGCGGGCGGTCGCTCGAATCGAATGGCGGCAAAATCCAATCTTTGGGGTTGGCCCCGGGAACTTTGGTCCCTACGCAGCAGAAGAGCTCAGCAATGGTCAGCTTGAGGGAATTCGGTCCGATCCGGGGCGCCTATATACCAAGGCGCTTCACAACATGTTTTATCAAATCCTTTCGGAGTTCGGCACGGTCGGCGTTTTGATCTTCCTATGGTTGCTCTGGGATTTCTCAAAGCGAAATCGCGCTCTGCGAAAACGTGATAGCATAGATATCTGGGCTAGCCGAACCGGCGGGCAATTTGACTTGCGCAACGTGTCTCTGGCTCTCGAGGCAGGGATGGTCGGCTATCTCGTCAGCGGCTACTTCTATAACCAGATTTTCGATGTGAATTGGTTTTATTCGTTGATCACGATTAACACACTGTTGTTTCAGGTCACCCGCCCGGCTCTCGCGCACAACTCTCGCTTGCCACATTTTCGCCTCCGCGGCGAGCAGATCACCGGTCACAAACCAAGGCTCGCGTAGATTGCCGCCCCTGGGACAGTCGGCGCGGTGACCGCTCCCGCCCGACCCGATCCACGACCACGCGTTTTTTTTGGCGCTCTAGAGTCCCTGCGAGGAGTGGCGGCGCTTGCGGTCGCATTCTACCATGTCCCGTGGGTCAATCCGACGTACTACCTCGGCGTGGTGCGGAACTCGTACCTGATGGTGGACTTCTTTTTCGTTCTTTCTGGATTTGTAATTTGCCACGGTTATCGCGAAAGTCTGCGGTCAGGTCAAGACCTCTGCCGTTACGCGTGGCTGCGATTTGGCCGCCTCTATCCGCTTCATCTAGCCGTCTTGCTTGTTTGGTTGAGCCTGGACGTTGTAGTCTTCGCGAAGCAGGTCGTCACTGGCGACGTGGGCGCTGTGCCGGCGTTCTCGAGCGTACACTATCACGAACTCTGGACTAGTCTCCTGCTGATTCAGGGCCTCGGGACCAATAGCGATCTGGTTTACAACTATCCGAGTTGGAGCATCAGCACAGAATTCTATACGTGCCTGCTCTTCGGCGTCGTGGTTCTGCTCCTACGTCATCGGCGACCATTGTGGCAAGTCGCCGCGGTCATCTCGATTCTCTCATTGGTGACGTACCTTCTGTCCGGCGAGCAAAGCTTTAGGCACGCCTTTCATTTTGCATTCTTCCGCTGCGTCTTGGGTTTCTTTTTCGGTGTCGTGACGTATCAAGCCTACCTCTCCTTGAAGCCTACCTTCGATCGCATAGGCGGGGGGAGCCCGTTCAATTGGGCGGTGTCACTGACCCTCGGAGGCACGATTGCCTTCCTGGGTGTAAAGACGATAGGCCCATCAGATTTTGCGATTACGCCGCTCGTCGGTCTAGTTGTACTCCTCGTGGCGGGGGCGCAGGGCGGTGTCGCCGTTCGCGTCTTGGCATGGAAGCCGTTCGCCTGGCTCGGGCGGGTTTCCTATTCCATTTATATGGTGCACGCGTTCGTCCTCGTGGTCGCCAACGAAGTGTTGCGGCGACTTCTCAAGATCCTGCCGCAAATGGATCTCGGAAGAGAACTTGGCGCCGGTCAACTTCACCCCCGTGCAGCATTGGGGACCGCACTTCTCGTGGTGACGATCGGCGTGGTTTGCCTCGCATCTCACGTGACTTATACGTTCGTCGAGGACCCGTTTCGGAAAAAATCCAAGCAACTAGCGGATCGTTGGTTTGGCGCCCGAGATAGAACCATCAGGTGACGGATCGAAGGAATTCGATGGTGGGGGATCCGGGACTCGAGCGCGGAGCCTGATGTGTAAGTCGACGACGACCGCTGTCAATCGTAGCTAGGGGCGTCTTGGCTTGGATCCCGTGATTGATTTTGCCGAGGGATCGCAATTTTAACTGTCTCAAATCCATAGACCAACCCTTCGCCAATGACTCAATCGCTTCGCAGTGGAAGCTGGCGCAACCATTCTACAAGAGTACTCATCTGAGTTCGCGTGGCCAATCTTTCCAGAGTTTCCGGAGACCGCGAACCGGCGGCGTCTCCGGTTGCCAAAGCATCAAGGGCCTCCAGGATCTCTTCAGGACCGCGCCGTTCGCCGACGATGAAGTGCCCGCCAACGTCGCGAAGTAGCTGCGCCGTTTCGCTTGACTCGTCGGTGATTGCCAGGATCGGCTTTCCGATCCCGAGGTATTCAAATAGTTTGTTTGGTACTGATAGCGGTTGGCGCTGCGCCAGCAGTAACAACACGTCCGAGCTCTGCATCAATCGGAGTGTTTCGTCGTGCGGCAACCAGTCGGTGAAAGTCACGCTGTCGGTGAGGCCGAGTCGTTCGACTTCGGGGGCGATCGGCTCTCCGTTGAAATGCCGACAGTCGCCCACGAGTCGCACATCCAGATGTCTTGGCCCAAGGCGTCCGCTCTGATGCAGCGCCGCGACCGCTCTGAGGAATGGTTTCGGATCCCTGCCAAGATAGAAGCTTCCCGCGTGTACAATCCGAAATGTCGAACGGTCAGATTGCACGGGCGGAAACGTGTGCGGAACGCCATTTCGTACTACTGCGAGCTTTTCCGTTATTCGATCCCCGTACCGCTCCGTCAATACGTCTGCGTAGGCGCGCGTCACCGCGACGATGCCATCGCACTTGAGCAAACACTGATTCTCGGCCCAACGCTCGATTCGGTCAGTAAACCGTGCGCGGACGAACCACGGCTTTGAGTTTTCGCCAGTCCAAGGGTCTCGGAATTCCAATACCCAGCGAAACCGTCGGCAACGCCGCAGCAACAGTCCGACGAGGTGATCAGAGAAAGGTGGCCCGCTGGTGTACAGGATATCCATGCCGTCACCACGCAGATAATTCGTCGCCGCGCGCGCTGCCGGAATGATGAAACCCTGGCGGTCGTCCGGAAGCCATGTGATCGCGCCCATCCACCGGCGCAATGTTGAGACATGTTTTGGCGCCTTCCAACTCGCGCCAGCGAGATTTGGTGCCGTTGGTCTAGGAGCGCCCGAATCACCGCGAATGACTAAACGTGCGACAAGTCTCTTCAGGCCTGTAAGGAAATCACGCGGGCTCGTCGTGAGAACGACGCGCACGACGTGTACGTTTCCGTCTAGCGAGTCAGTCGGAGTCCCGGCCCGTGTTGCGGAAATCACATCGACCTCAAAGCCATTCGCGGCGAGCGCCTGCGCAACATTTCGCGCCCGAAGTGAGCCAACGGCTGGATCGGGCGGATAGTGATAGGCGATCACTACCGCCCGGTTTCGCGACGCCGCGCGTGACATGGGAGTTATTGAGTTAGCCGACGTAGATCATCCACAGGCGGGCCCGACGCGATCTTCTGGTCGGAAGGTTAGGAGGTTTGTGAACGGAGGTCAGACGAAGTGTGCGACACCGTCATGCACGCCCGGTAGCCACTTCGAACGCGAATTCTTCCGGCGTTCGATACCAAGGAGAAATCGGTACCCGCTGCAATCGAAACGGATCGGTCACGGAAGATGCGGTGCCACCATGGCACGACACGCAGCAACGGTAACCTGCTGCTCGGACTCGGTCTCGATTGACTTCTAGAAGATTTCCCTGTTGCCCGTACGGATACGCAAAATGCGCGGGCAGACAACCGATGTTCTCATGAATGTCTAGACGAGAGCCGACGATTTCCTCATCAGCCACCTCACCGTCGGTAACCCCGAGATCCACGTGAGTGCGCGTATGTCCACCAATATCAAATCCGGCTGCGGCGAGGTCTCGGACGTGCGACCAAGACATCCAGCCAGGCTGCCGAGTGAGTCTTGAATCCCACCAGGGAACTCTTGTCGAGGCGATAAATCGCGTCGCGATGAAGAATGTCGCCGGTAACCCGTATTGATCAAGGATCGGTGCGGCGACCTCATAGTTGTCGAGATAACCGTCGTCGAATGTTATCGCGAGAACACCGCCGACGGACTGTCCGCGTTCGAGTCGGGTAATGAATTCGCGAAGACTCACTACGTGAAAGTGGTCGGCAAAGAAGCGGCAGAACTTATTGAAGTCGCTTGAACTCCTGGTGAGATCGTCTTCTGGAGTGACATCACTGACCCTGTGAAACGCTACGACGACGCCCGTTCGGCGGAGGGCGAGGTGGTGAATGCGGCTGAGGGTAAGGCCGCGGCCCAACCAAGTACGCACTGTTCGCTTTACTTGCATTGGCTAACTCCCGGCTACATGGGTGTCGCGGCCAGTCGTATGACGTGCCGACGCGCTAGCTGCGCTGTGGAGCTCGCCGAATAGCGGTCGCCGCGCGTTCAGATGCGCGTCCGTCCCAGCCGTCCGGCGACCGCGTCCCCACGCCGACCCTGCCTAGCTTCATCGCTCGCCGGGAGGTCTGGTAGATGCCTTCGACCGTCAGTGGCCAAGGCGCCAGCTGATTCGTTCCTTCTTCCACAGTGATCGGCCGCTCCGTCTGTTCGCGCAAGGTGACGCATTGCACGCCCAAAACGGTGGTCTCTTCTTGGACCCCTCCCGAATCGGTAATCGCAGCGGCAGCCCCCTCGGTGAGCGACAGCATGTCGATGTAACCCAGCGGTTCTGTGATCCTGAGGCGGTCTAGCAAGTGCCCAAGCCCAAATGAATCGACTTGCTTCTGGGTACGAGGGTGGAGAGGAAGCACGACCGGAAGATCTGCCGCCACCGCCGCTAAGCCGCCCAGACAGACGCGGAGGGCCGATTCATTGTCGACGTTCGACGGACGATGAAGCGTTGCAACGACGTAGCGGCCGGCATCCAGGCCAAGTCGCGCCGGAAGCGCACGGGTACGGGCGGCGGGCAATCGGTCCAAGAGCGTGTCGATCATGACGTTGCCAACGAACGCAACCTTTGTCGCGTCAATCCCTTCTGCGCTGAGATTCGCGGCAGCATCCCTACTCGGCGTCAGGAGTAGGTCCGCGCACCGGTCGGTGAGCACCCGATTCACTTCCTCAGGCATTCGCCAGTCGTGGCTTCGAAGCCCAGATTCCAAGTGAGCGAGCCTAACGCCGGTTGCTTCCTTTAGTTTTGCGCACACCAAGGCGCAGGCAAGCGTCGAGTTGACGTCGCCGGGGACAAGAACCCATCCTGGTCGAGTGTCGAGCAAGATCCGTTCGAACGCCTCCATTATCCGCGCAGTTTGCACGGCGTGGCTCGCCGAGCCGACCCCCAAGTGATGATCCGGTTGACGAATCTCGAGATCGCGAAAAAATGACGCGGACATCTGGTCGTCATAGTGCTGGCCCGTGTGCACCAACACGGTGCGAAAACCCGCGCGTTCTAGGGCCTTTTGGACCGGCGCGATTTTCATGAAATTTGGTCGAGCACCGGCAACCAGCATCACGGTACTATCAGTCGGCGCATGCTCCACGTTTCAGCTCCGCATCCTGGGTTCAATGGCGCAGCGACGCCGCACCGCCGAGAAGCGCCTACGGTGTCGCGCGTTAGCTAAAGCCAGGCCCGGCAGGTACACTAAGACGCCGAAGGTTGGACGAGAACTGGCGATCGTCGCGTCGGCTCCCACAAGTGATCGTCGTGGCCAAAGGTCACGCGCAATAGCGCGTGGACTACCGCCAGGTTAGCAGCTGCGGCGAACGTCGCAACCCGCAGGAATCGCGGCATCGCCCGTTCCGCCGGCCACATTGCTCCTACAACTGCCGTGACGACCCCAAGTCCGCCGAGGCAGAGCAGCACTTGAGCCCATAGGTGCGTCAGCGCCAAGATCCCGAGTCCCAAGACTCCCGGGAAGACGAAGGTCGGCACAAGCCACCGACAGACCTTGTGGCTCAGCAGCTTCCAGGAGAACGAACCGTATTGCGTGGGATCGAGTAACGATCGCTTGGACAAGAGCGTCTCAATGCCGCGGGCAATCGTCCTCACTTTTCGCCGGTACTCGGCGCGAAGGGATGTCGTTCGCGGGACATAACAGATCGCACTGTCGACTGAGATCGTGCGGTAGCCGTGAATTCGCGCGGTGAGCGCCGCCGCGAAGTCTCGGCTCAAGTCATGACGAATGGGAATCTTGTGAAGCACCGTCCGAATGGCGTATCCGGATCCCGATGCTCCGATGATGCCCCCGGCGCGCGTCTCCAGCCTACGCAACTTCATCTCATACCCGACGTAGCCCGCCTCGGCGAGATTCGCTTCCTGCGTCTCGGCCGAGACGCTCACGTCGCGCGTGGAAGCGACGCCGACCCGCGGATCGGCCATCGCAGCAACGAGCTCCCATATCGCACGAGGATGGAGTCGAACGGACGAGTCGGAATTGATGACGATTTCACCGCGCAGAACGCCGCACGACGCGTTTTCCGCGGCGGTCTTTCCGCCGCGCGTTGGCATGCGCAGAAGCTCGACGCCTTGGCTCGCGTATGCGCGGACGATCTCGTCCGTGCGATCAGTGGATGCGTCGGACAGAATCAGGATTTGCCGGCGATTCCCGGGGTAGTCCTGCGCTATGAGCGCCTCGATTGCTCCACGAATCTGCGCCTCTTCGTTGTACGCGGGAATGACGACGCTCACTTGTGGCAAGTCGCCGCGGTCCGCGTGCCGGGGGTCTGCACGTCGCGCGACGAGCCACAGTAGGGCGGGGTAGAGCCCGTACGTGTAGGCGGCTAACGCGACGGGGAGTGCGAACAAAACCCAGCCCAAAGCGTTCACTTCAGAGTCTTCCTCGTTCGAGATTGACAGACGGCCGCCGATGTGAGCCTGCGCGGCTGAAAGCGTGACGGTTGAGCGAGCGTGAGGCAACCCAGCGTTCGCAGTCTAACGAGTTGGGGGACGGGGGAGCCACTCGTGCATTTGATACTTGGCGGTAGCAGCGAGCTCGTAGAGCCACGCGCCGAAAATCGCTATGCGGTCCCGCGGCCGCTGCGAAAGTATCTGTTCGTTCGGATCTCGATTCCTCGAGGCAATGCACGTCACGGTGAATCCGACCGCCTCAAACGTGGCACAAGCCCGGCGGGTGTGCACTGGAGATGCAACGACAGCAATTCGCTGAGCACCGGTCGGTTTCAACAGCTTCAATGAAGCTAGCGCCTCGTCATGGGTCGACGTGGTAACAGAGGTCCGAAGCCACCTTATTTTGGGGCCGATCAGCTGAACGATGCGTTCCTGATCGATCGTACTCACGATCGGGCCAGGGGGATATCGATCGATCGTCGTCGTACTGACTAGTATCGGCGCGTCGTCGGCTCGAACAACCTCAGCGGCAAGCAACAGATGATCGAGCGCTTCGCCACTGATCGTCGAATCGGGATTCAGGCTCGCACTCAACGCGACGACCGCGTCGAGTCCAGTTTGCGGAACACGGTCGTTCCGCACCCACCCTGACGCAATCGCCTCCGACAAGGGCGTAATACTCACGATCAGTACTACGGCGGTCACGATGCCGAGTGTGACGAGAGCGGCTGATCCGAAGCGGCTGAGTCCGACAGCGCCGCCAGCCGCGGCGATGCAAGAGATCCCCATCCTATCGGTGAATGCGCTTGGCACTAACCCGAAGAGCGATCCGATGCACCAAATTGCGACGCCGCATGAGACACCAATCGCGGCGCCCCGCGCACGGCGCCGCCAGTCTGGCGGTCTTGAATTTGGGCGGGCCGGATTCGGCGAGTGTCCTACCACCCTCCGCGCCGAAACAGCATCACTGGCAGCGTCAGCGACATGATCCGAAGGTCCTCGACGAGTCCCTGGCGGCGGAGGTACTCAAGATCGTAGTGCACCTTCCGACGCACGTCGTCCACGCAGACGTCATAGGCTTGATTGATCTGTGCCCAGCCAGTGATCCCCGGCTTCACACGCTGGCGGTACGGGTACTCGGCGATATTCGACCGCAGCTCGTCGAAGATGGTCGGACGCTCGGGACGTGGGCCGACGATGTTCATGTCGCCACGCAAGACGTTATACAGCTGCGGCAACTCGTCCAAGCGCGTCTTACGTAGAATCCGGCCGATTGGCGTCGTCCGCGGATCCTGCTTCTGCGCCCAAACGGCCTTGCCATCTGCCTCGGCGTCAACGCGCATCGTGCGGAACTTGAACATCCGGAAGAGGCGTCCACCGTAGTCATGGCCGCGACGATCGTACGACGACGCGAGCTTGAAACGGCGATCCACCCCGACCCGGGTCTGCGAATAGATGACCGGGCCGCGCGACGTTGCCCAGACCGCGAAGGCAACCAAGAGCATGATCGGGAAGAGCACGACCAAGGCGACCCCCGCAATGGCCACGTTCACCGCTCGACAGAGCGCCTCGGACCGTTCCCGCGGCACGACGCCGGAGATATCGGCAGGTGAGGCATCTGCATGGTGCGCCGGCTGCAACTCGACGGCGCGCTCGCCACGAACTGGCCGCCGGAGCGAACGCGAGCTTGCCGGACGCGTGGTCGACCTGCGTGGGCGCGTCGGGCTGTTGGCGGGAAAATCGAGTTGCTGTGACGCTTCTGCCTGCATTCGCGGCTGCTCTCCTTTGGCCGGCGGTTCGGAACGATGCCCGGGCCAATGCAGCCTGCGTGCTCAGCAGATGAGATTGCGGCGTTGAGTATAAAGTGTTATCAAATAGCGTGTTGCACTATGTTATCGTAACTAGAGTCGCTGCTCGTTCGCGAGCGGTTGTTGCGCCTTGTCTACAGAATCTGGGGGTCACGCAACAGAAAATGTGAGCTGCGTCACAGGCAAGAGGGTGATGCAAAAATGGCTAGCGGTTTCAGGGAAGACCGCTAGCCAACTGGCTCGGGCGAGTGCTGGAGGCAACGGGAGACTAACCCTTGAGCAACGCGGGTGCATCCTCATCGTCGTTCTCATCACGCGTCTCGTACCCGCGCACGTAACCGTAATACTGGAACTCCCCATCCAGTTGCACCGAGTTCAGTACGGCCCCCACGACTTCAACAGGGAGTCGATCGAGCAAAGCCATCTTGGCGGCGGCCATTCGCCGCTCGGTGCGTCCCACACGTAACACGATCACCAGGCGCTCTGCGGCAGCGGCGAGCGCGTAGGCGTCTACGCCAGCGGCAAAGGGGGGGGTATCGCAGATTACCACGTCATACTCGCTGCGGAGCGACGCCAGGAGTTGCTTGAGCATCGGCGACGTCAGGAATTCCGGGCTTTGCCGCCGCCGCGTCCCAGATGGCATCAAGGACAAATTCTGATGCGAGGTCGGGTGAATCACAGCGCTCCGCTCGACGGCCCCGGCCAACAAATCAGTTAGCCCCGGGCTTCGACGCAGCGAGAACATTTCGTTCAATGTCCCGCGCCTCGTGTCGCCGTCGACGAGGAGCGTCTTGAATCCGCCCTCGGCGAACGACATGGCCAGGTTCGCCGAGATGAACGACTTACCGTCGGCCGGCGAGGGACTCGAGACGGCAAGCGAAATCGGAAGCGATCGGGCGCTGACCACATTCATACGCAGCGACCGGAATGCTTCGACGAGTTGATACACCTGTTCGGGCGAATTCTGGTTGATGCCGCCACGCGGCAGGCGGGGCACGGCTCCCGCGATCGGGATGCCGAGCTCGTTCGTCGCCTGGTCCGGGTATTGAACTCGGCGGTCTATCCGGTCGAGCAGCAACGCGAGGCCAATTCCCGCGCCCAGTCCGGCGGCGATCCCGAAGAGTAGCAGGATGGGCTTCCGGTTCTTCGTCGGGGCCAGCGGCGCGATGGCGCGATCGAGGACCGTTACGTCGGGTATCGCG
>DATNCZ010000380.1:0-5905 GCA_035553335.1 Gemmatimonadaceae bacterium | reverse complement strand
GCCGCCATCATCTCGGCCAGCGACGCGAAGGCAGGAACGCCATTCGCCGCGCCCGCGGCCTCCGCGCGCGCCTGAACGACATCCGCTACCGCTACGAGGTCCAGTCCGTCGACGCGCGCTATGGCGTCGAAATGATTCTTCGCTATGCGCCCGCATCCGACCAGCGCTACGCGAAAGTTCTCAGACACGGGCGATGGTGTTGCCGTGATTCACATATTGCTTGCCACATGCTTCACATCCCGGTGCATCTCCAGCCGGAAGCTTCTCACCGCACTCGCACACCCATCCCATTCGTCGCGCAGGGACGCCGACCATCAGCGCGTATGGCGGAACGTCCTTGGACACCACGGCTCCGGCTCCAATGAAACAGAACTCACCCAGGGTCGAGCCGCATACGATCGTCGCGTTGGCCCCGATGGAAGCACCGCGCTTCACGAGCGTGGGACGATATTCGTTCTTTCGTGAAACGTGGCTGCGCGGATTGATGACGTTGGTGAACACCATCGACGGCCCGCAAAACACGTCATCTTCGAGCGTGACGCCTTCGTAGATGGAAACGTTGTTCTGGATCTTCACGTTGGTCCCGATGCGCGTGCCGTTCATCACCACGACATTCTGGCCCAGCGAGCATCGCTCTCCGATCACCGCACCGCCGAGTATGTGACAGAAGTGCCACACCCGGGTTCCGGCGCCGATCTGCGCGCCTTCATCGACGTACGCCGATTCGTGAATGAAAACGTCGTCGCTCATCGCGCCTCGACGGGGCGCTCGATGCGCGAGTGCCATTCCTGCAGCGAAGTGACCGACGCGGGACGCGATCGCATGGCGAGCACTGCGTCACAAGCGGCGCTCGCGGCAGACAGCGTCGTCGTGTACGGCACGTGGTGCGCAATCGCGGCCTGACGCATGGAGTAATCGTCTTTCTGCGCGCGCTTGCCCATTGGCGTGTTGATGAGAAGCTGGACCGTTCCGTTGACGATGAGGTCGATCACGTGTGGCCGGCCCTCGTGCACCTTGTATACCCGCGTCACCGGAATGCCGAGCTTGCGCAGATGGCGGCCGGTGCCCTCGGTTGCATGGACCGTGAAGCCGAGCTCGTGGAATCTCCGCACGATTGGTGTGACGGACGCCTTGTCGGAGTCATTCACCGACACGAATATGCCGCCGCTCATCGGCAAGCCGTTATCGGCGGCCAGCTGCGCTTTGTAGAACGCGGTGCCGAACGACTCGGATACGCCCATCACTTCGCCCGTCGATCGCATCTCGGGCCCCAGGATGGGATCGAACTCGCGGAACTTGTTGAATGGGAAGACTGCTTCCTTCACAGCGACATACGGCGGAAGCACTTCTTCAGTGAAACCAATGTCGGCGAGCTTCTCGCCGGCCATGACACGCGCCGCGATCGACGCGAGTGGAACACCGATGGTCTTCGACACGAATGGAATCGTGCGACTGCCGCGCGGGTTCACTTCCAGTACGTACACCACGCCGTTCTTGATGGCGTACTGGACGTTGATCAGCCCGATGACGCCGAGCGCCTCGGCCAACGCAACGGTATGCGCGCGCATCGCCTCCTGCTCGTCCTCGCCGATCAGGTACGGAGGGAGAACGCACGCGGAATCACCGGAGTGAATGCCTGCATCCTCGATGTGCTGCATGATTCCGCCGATGACAACCTGGTCCCCGTCGGATATCGCATCGACGTCGGCCTCGAACGCATCTTCCAGAAACTGGTCGATGAGAACTGGCCGGTCTTCCGATACACGCACAGCGCGTTCGAAGTAATCGCGTAGAGAATCCTCATCGTACACGATCTCCATCGCCCGGCCGCCAAGCACGTACGACGGTCGTACCAGCACCGGATAGCCGATTCTCGTCGCGGCTTCCACTGCTCCGGCGACGCTGGTGGCTGTTCCATTCTCCGGCTGCCGAATTCCGAGCTTGCGCGCGATCGCGTCGAAGCGCTGCCGGTCCTCGGCGATATCGATCGCGTCGGGCGACGTACCGAGTATCGGAACTCCCGCGGCTTCGAGACCACGCGTCAGCTTGAGCGGCGTCTGACCGCCGAGCTGCACGATCACGCCGACCGGCTGTTCACGATCGACGATCTCGAGAACATGCTCGAGTGTCAACGGTTCGAAGTACAGCTTGTCCGAGATATCGAAGTCCGTGGAAACAGTTTCCGGATTCGAGTTGATCATTATCGTCTCGAAACCCTGCTCGCGCAGCGCGAGTGACGCGCGCACACAGCAGTAGTCGAACTCGACACCCTGACCGATACGATTCGGACCGCTGCCGAGTATGACGATTGACTTCCGCCCCGTTGGCGGTGCCTCGCTCTCCTCGTCGTACGAGCCGTACAGGTACGGAGTCGCAGACGGGAACTCACCGGCGCACGTATCCACCATCTTGTAGGCTGGGCGCACGCCGAGCGCCCAGCGCTGTGCGCGCATCTCGCCCTCGGATACGCTGCGCAGGTCGCCGAGCTGGCGATCGGAAAAACCCATGCGCTTCATGCGACGCATCTCGGTCGCCGTAATTTCCGGCAACGCAGTCCACCTGCGCTCCGCCTCGACCAGTTCGTGCAGCTGCTCCAGAAACCATGGATCGATCCACGTCAGCTCGAATATCTCGGCAACGGTAAAGCCGGCGAGCATGGCGCGCTTGATCTGAAACATTCGCTCCGGCGTCGGCTGGCGCAGCGCAGCGCGCAACGTATCCGCGGAGTCATCGGCGAGGCGATCATCGATGAGACGAGCGCCGACTTCCCAACCGTAACGGCCGGTCTCGAGTGCGCGCAGTCCTTTCTGGAATGCTTCCTTGAATGTACGGCCGATCGCCATCGACTCACCGACAGATTGCATCTGCGTGGTGAGGTGTGCCTTTGCGGAGGTGAACTTCTCGAACGCGAAGCGTGGGCACTTGACGACTACGTAATCGAGCACGGGCTCGAACGATGCCGGCGTGGTGCCCGTGATGTCGTTCGGGATCTCGTCCAGTCTGTAGCCGACCGCGAGCTTTGCGCCGATGCGCGCGATCGGGAATCCGGTAGCCTTGGACGCGAGCGCGGACGAGCGCGACACGCGCGGGTTCATCTCGATGACGATCATCTCGCCGTCGGCAGGATTCACCGCGAACTGGATGTTGCATCCGCCTGCGGCGACGCCGATCTCGCGTATGATTGCGACGGAAGCGTCGCGCATCACCTGATACTCGCGATCGGTAAGCGTCATCGCTGGCGCGACTGTTATCGAGTCGCCCGTGTGCACACCCATCGGATCGATATTCTCGATGGAGCACACGATGACCACGTTGTCCGCCGCATCGCGCATCACTTCCAGCTCGAATTCCTTCCAGCCGATGAGACTGCGCTCCACGAGCACCTGGCTCATCGGCGAAAGATCGAGCCCGCGCTTCACGATCTCCTCGAACTCATCGCGGTTGTAGGCGATTCCGCCTCCGCTGCCGCCGAGGGTGAACGCAGGTCGGATGATCGAGGGGAAACCGGTGTCCTCCACCAGCACGAGCGCGTCCTCGAACGTCGTCGCGGTTCCGCCGCGCGCGACCTGCAGTCCGATGCGTTTCATCGCCTCGTTGAACAGCGCGCGATCTTCGGCAGTGCGAATTGCACGCTCGTCGGCGCCGATCAGCTCGACGCCGTACTTCGCGAGCACGCCATTCTGTGACAGCGCCATCGCGACGTTCAGCGCGGTCTGGCCGCCCATTGTCGGCAGCAGCGCATCGGGGCGCTCCTTCTCGATCACGAGCTCGACGAACCGGGGCGTGACGGGCTCGACGTACGTCGCGTCGGCGAACTCCGGGTCGGTCATGATGGTGGCGGGATTCGAGTTGATGAGAATCACCTCGTATCCCTCTTCCTTCAAAGCCTTCGTCGCCTGGGTGCCCGAGTAATCGAACTCGGCGCCCTGACCGATGACGATCGGTCCGGAGCCAATGACGAGGATGCGATGGATATCAGTACGCTTTGGCATTTCGACCTTCTAAGATACAAAAACGGGGCGACTGACGAGTCGCCCCGAATGAGGAGGAATCTGAAGCCGGCAGGGCGTTCAGGCTACCGCCTGACTCCGCGGCGCGCGGACAATCTTGCCGGCGGCGAGACAGCTCGTGCAGACCTTGACCTTGACGATCTTGTCGGCGACGGCGACGCGTGCTACCTGAAGATTTGGCTTCCAGGTGCGGCGCGTCTTGTTGTTGGCGTGCGAGACGTTGTTACCGAATGTAACGCCCTTGCCGCAGGCGTAACACTTGTTCCGCTCGATCGCCTTGGTGCGCTTTTCAGCGAGTTGGCTCTTCATCTTCACTTGCTCTCCGGCATGAGCTCGATACGGGCCATCTCGGCACCGTCACCCTTGCGATGGCCAGTCTTGAGGATGCGCGTGTAGCCGCCCTGGCGCGTCGCGAACTTGGGTGCGACTTCCTGGAACAGCTTGTCGTTCACGGTGCGCTGCTGCACGTGACGAGCCGCAAGACGGCGCGAGTGAAGCGTGCCTTCCTTCGCCTTCGTGATGAGCTTCTCGACGAAAGGCCGCAACTCCTTGGCCTTGGCCTCCGTCGTCTCGATCGCGCCGTGCTGGATCAGCGACTGCGCAAGGTTCCGAAGCAGAGCGAGGCGCTGCTCGGGGGTGCGCCGAAGTTGCCGGCCGACTTTTCTATGTCGCATTTTTAGATATCCGTGGAGTTATTCGTCGTCGTCGCCGATGGCGGCCTCGGCGAGCGCGGCGCGGTTCGGGGGGGTGCCCCGATCCGTGATCCGCACGCCTTCTTCAGACTGCTCGAACTTCATGCCGAAGTTCAGATTCTCACGCTCGAGCAGCTCTGCAATTTCATTCAGCGACTTCTTGCCGAAATTCTTGACATCGAGGATCTGATCCTCGGTGCGCTTGACGAGATCGCCGAGCGTCCGGATCTCGCTGTTCTTGAGCGAGTTGACCGAGCGTACGGAGAGCTCGAGATCTTCGATCGGCGTCGAGAGCAGCTGCGCGAGGCGCGCCGCGTCGTTGCCGCCCATCTCGCTGGCCGCCGTGATCGGAGCCGACGTGTGCGAGCCGAAGCCCGCGAAGTACTGGAAGTGCGTCTGCGCCAGAGCTGCGGCATAGCTCACCGCTTCTTCGGGTGCGATCGTGCCGTTGGTCTCGACGAGCAGCGTAAGACGATCGTAGTCTGTGCGCTGGCCGACGCGGGTCGCGTCAACGCTGAAGTTGCAGCGACGAACGGGGTTATAGATCGAGTCGATGCGAACGAGGTCGACCGGAAGATTCCGGTCGGCGACGTGCTGATCGGCCTCGACATAACCGCGGCCGTGGTTCACGTACAGCTCGAAGGTGATGTCGCGATCGTCCTGCAGCGTGAAGAGATGATGGTCGGGCTCGAGAACGGTGAGTCCGGCCGCTCCGGTGATGTCGCTGGCCTTGATCGCTGCCGGTCCGGTCTTGGTGACGCGGACGACGGTTGTCTCCGTCGCATCGTCGAGACTCAGGACGAGCGTCTTGAGGTTCGCGATGATCTGATGGACGTCTTCCACGACACCCGGAATGGTCTGGTGCTCGTGTACGACGCCGTCGATGCGGAATCCCCAAACGGCGGAGCCGCGCAGCGATGACAGAAGCATGCGGCGCATTGCGTTGCCGAGTGTGTAGCCGAAGCCGCGCTCGAGCGGCTGCAGCCGGAACTCGGCGACATTGGGTGTGTCCTCGCGCTTGGTGGACTCTACCAGCTGCGGGCGTACGAGCCCGCGGAGATCGATTGCGTTAGCCATGATGTTTGTCTGATTTAACCGTTACCCCGCCCCTAACGCGTGGTAAGTCGGTACGAAGGTTAGGGCCTCGTTTGGTGCGATATTGCGATGTCGTGCATCCCAGATCAGGCGCGGATGAATCCGCGC
>DATNCZ010000379.1:0-3646 GCA_035553335.1 Gemmatimonadaceae bacterium | reverse complement strand
AAGTACTGCTTGATCTGCTCCTCGTCGAGATCGTATCTCGCTCTGCGGACGCGCTCTGCGTAGTGCTCCCAATCCCACGGCTCCAACTGGAACGACTCGCCATCGGCATCGATTATCGCCTGGATAGCGTCGCCTTCCGCGCGTGCGTTGGCAGTAGCGGCAGGAACCAGATCGCGCACGAACTTCAACGCCGCTCCGGGAGTCCTGGCCATCTGATCCTGCAATGCCCACTCGGCGTAGCTTGCATGGCCCAGCAGCTTCGCCTGCGAGGCGCGAATCTGCGCAAGCCGCGCTATGAGGCCACGGGTGTCGTTCGCGTCACCCTTTTCGGTGCGGGTGTACGATGCGTCGAACAAACGCTTTCGGACCTCACGGTTCTTTAGCGCCAGAAGCGCCGGTTGCTGGGTCGTATTCTGCAGTGGGATGAGCCACGTGTTGTCGAGATTGCGCTCCTGCGCCGCTCGCTCGGCGGCCGCGATCTCGGCGTCGCTCATCCCCGCGAGTGCATTGCGATCAGTCAGCGCCAATCCGCCAGCCCTGGCTGCCGCAAGCAGCTTGTTGACGAACGCAGTCTCGAGTGTCGACGCCTCCTGGTTCAGCGCCATGAGCGCCGCCTTGTCAGGCTCGGCGAGCCTTGCGCCCTTCTGCACGAAGACATCGTTGTAGTACCAGTCGAGCAGGCGGCGCGACTCCGGGTCGAGAGTCAGCGTATCGCGTTGATTGTAGATCGATTCCACGCGCTCGAACAGACGATGATCGAGATAGATTCCGTCCTCGTGCGCCGCGAGTCTGGGCGCGACATCTTCCTGGACCTGCTGCAGGAAGTCGCTCGTGTTGGCACCAGTAATCGCGCTGAATACGGGCATCACGCGGTGCAGCAATTCGCCGGATTTCTCCAGCTCCACCAGCGTATTCTCGAACGTTGGCGGGGCAGGATTGTCGATGATCCGCGCGATCTCCGCCATCTGCTGGCGCATTCCTTCCTCGATCGCCGGTTGGTAGTCGGCCTCCTGAATCTCATCGAAGCGCGGCGCCTGGAACGGCAACGTACTCGGGGTGAAGAACGGATTCACGCGTGCGGAGGTCATGCTCATGATATCAGCACTACTTGCGCGTCCACTTGTTGTTCGTGGTATCCGCGTCCATCCAGATCCCGCCGTCGAGATCGAGCGAGCTGACGGCCCGGGTCGCCGGGATAGTGACGGTCGCCCTGCGTTGATTGGCTTCCCAGATCGCGGGGGTCTGATGGAACGTCGCCGAGTCACCATTCGTGTACTTCACGCGAATGTCGACTGGCGCATCCATACCACCGATGTTGTCGATCACGACCGAGTACCCGTTGCGAGCTTTAGTGACGCTCGCGACTGCGAGATCGATGTAGTTGTTGCTGAAGTACCAGTCATTCCAGAACCAGTTCAGGTTCTTGCCGGATACGTTGCTGAACGTGTTGAAGAAATCCCACGGCATCGGGTGCTTGCCGTGCCAGCGATCCATGTACGCCTGCAGACACTTCTTGAACTCCGCGTCGCCAAGCAGGTCCTTCATGGCCAGGTATCCAAGTGCAGGCTTGCCGTACGCGTTGTTACCGTATGCCACACCCTTGAGCACGTCGCCTGGCGTGACGATCGGCAGGTCTTCGAGGGGCGACGGATCGTGGATCCAGCCATTGACGCGGAATTGCTGGAAGAAGGTGGAAGCACGTTCCTTGCCGAGGTCGGCAGTCCCGATGAGGTACTCGAAGGTAGTGGCCCAGCCCTCGTCCATGAAGCCGTATCGCGTCTCGTTGGTTCCCATGTAGAACGGGAAGTACGTGTGTGCGATCTCGTGTTCGACGACGAAACGGGAGAACACGGTGTCGGGCGTACTGCCGTCGTTGACCATCATGGGATATTCCATGTCGGCGGAGCCCTGTACTATCGTCGTCTTCTCGTACGGATAGGGCACGCCGGGCCAGTTATGCGAAAGCCAGTCGAGAGCGTGCTGGCCGAAGTGTACCATGTGGTGGTAATCGGCGGCCGTATCGTTGAACGCGGATTGTACACTGGCGCGACGGTGTGCCGCATCATCGACGATCACGCTGGCGGCATCCCAGTCGTAGTGGTTGCTGACGGCGAATGCCATGTCCGGAATATTGCTGGCTCTGAAGTGCCATGCGTTCATCGGCTTCTGCACGGTGATGCTGTCGCCAGCCATCTGCTCTCTGGTCGCGACGTGGATCACCTGATCGGAAGTGAGCGAGCTGTTGAAGCGTTGCAACGGTGCGGGCTGCAGCACGTCAGCGGCGTTCAGCAGCGTGCCCGTTCCCCACACGACGTAATTCGCGGGAACGTTCAGGGTAACGTCGTAATCATTGAAGTCGCTGTAGAATTCCTGCTGGTCGGTGAAGTCCATCGTATCCCAGCCGTTGTAGTCGTCGAAGACCGCAACGCGCGGGTAGAAGTACGCCAGATAATACGTGGTCGAGTCGATCATGCCTTCGCGGCCCGCTTCCAGCGATATCTCGTAGTGCCAGTCGAAGGCGAGCTTGACCGAGTCGTGCGGCATGAGCGGGGTCTTCAACGGAACGCGCTTCCACGTGAAGGTGCGTGCATCGTTGCCCCACGGAGTGGCGGTTCCGTTGATGGCGAACGAATCGATGTGCACGCCGGATGTGAGATATGCGTCAGCGGCGCCGCCCGCGCGTGGTGCTCCCGGCTTGTGGATGTTGACGAACAGCTTGATGACGAGGCTCTTCAGCGTGTCCGGGCTGTTGTTGGAGTAGCTGATCTGCTCGGTGCCCCTGATCGTGCGATCGGGTGGTGCGACGGTGAGCGAGATGGAGTAGCGACCGTGATTTTCCCAGTAGTTGGGTCCGGGGCGGCCGTCGAGTGAGCGAGTTCCCTTTCTAATTGCTTCCTTGACGTTGCGCGGCATGTACAGCGATTGAGGTGTCGGCGTCGGAAACAACGGAACGCCCAACAACGCAACCAGCCACGACTTGGCGAGCAATGGCTTCGTAAGGTCAAGCACGAAATGGGAAATCATCTTCGTTTCTCTCGCATTTGGAGGTGCGGCAGAGCATCGTAAGTGCCGATTGATAAGATGACGACAAATCGATGCCCTGGGTAGGGCGAGAGAATACAGCGATATCTGCGATGATTCCCGGGGTGATCCTTATGCCGATCCTTACTCCATCGAGCCGTCTCTACTCATAGCGCAAGGCGACGACGGGCTCGACCCGTCCGGCACGTCTGGCGGGGAAATAACTGGCAGCCAGCGCAACCGCGCCAAGCGCGAGCGCTACCACGATCAGTGTAACCGGATCCCTCGGCGCGACGCCATAAAGCAGGAACGCGAGCGTCCTGCCGGTGAACAGCGCTCCAGCGATACCGAGTATGACCCCGATCGCCGCCATGCGAGCGCCGTCGATGATCACCATGCGCACAACTGTATGATATTTCGCACCCAGCGCCATCCTGACACCGATCTCCTGCGTGCGCTGTGCGACACCGTACGAGACGACACCGTAGATGCCGGACGCAGCGATTACAAGCGCGATGAGCGCGAAGACGGCGAGAACGTCCGCGAGCAAGCTGTTGTACGAATAATGTCGCGCCATCATGGCTCGCATCGTCATGACGCGTGTCACGGCAACGGAAGGGTCGAT
>DATNCZ010000378.1:0-8998 GCA_035553335.1 Gemmatimonadaceae bacterium | reverse complement strand
CCGGCACCCAACCACTGGCCGGTTCGACTTCGCAGACATGCCGATAGAAAACATCTCCGATACCGCCCGGTGGGTCGCGGTCTATCGCGCCATGGAATCCGCGCGGCGCGATTCCATCTTCAATGACCCATTCGCGGCTCGACTGGCTGGTGCGCAGGGTACCCGGATCGTCAGCGAGCTCAAGCGCGGCAAGTCGCTCGCGTGGCCCATGATCGTGCGGACCGCCGTGTTCGACGAAATGATCATGGATCGCGTTGCCAACCACGGCGTCGACACGGTCGTGAATCTTGCGGCTGGACTGGACACACGAGCGTGGCGAATGCAACTGCCTCGATCGCTCCGCTGGATCGATGTCGATCTGCCGGCTATCACGGAATACAAGGCGAACGCGATGCGCGGCGAGAAAACCGCATGCGCATACGAGGCAATCGCGACGGATCTCACCGACGCATCGGAGCGTGCTGCGTTGTTCGCGCGCATCGACAGCGAGAGCAAGCGCGCTCTGGTGATCACCGAAGGCCTCTTGATCTATCTCACCGCCGAGCAGGTTGGCTCGCTCGCGCGCGACATTCACTCCATGCAGTGCGCGATCTGGTGGCTGTTCGATCTGGCGAGCAAGCGACTGCTACCCATAATGAACCGCTACTGGGGTCGCGCAGTTGCAGCCGGCAACGCTCCTTTCCAGTTCGCGCCGGCTGACGGAACGGCGTTCTTCGAGAAGTTCGGTTGGCGCGAAGTCGAATTTCGCTCCGGCCTCGACGAAGCCCATCGTCTGCGGCGCGAGATGCGCATGGCGCCGCTCTGGCGACTTCTGTCCAGATTCGGATCGCGGGAACGACGCGAGGAATTCCGCCGCATGTCGGGCTACGTAATGCTCGAACGCACGAGTCATACCGACTGACGGTCACCGATCAGAATTCGATGCCGATTCCACTCTGAATCGTTGTATCGGATTTCTTGACCTTCACCTGCGGCTTGGTGTCGTATCTGCTGGCGATGCCTACCTTGAGTGCGAGCGACTTGGACAACGGCGCTGCGATATTCAGGTCCGAATTGACGCGATAGTGACCCGGTGGACCGGTGATGTCGGGAAAGACCGCGATCTGCTGGTCGGATCTCGTAGCGCCGAACACCTGCCGTGCCGCCAGCCGCAGAACGCCGCCGATGCGTGTGTAGCTCGGCAGGACAGTCGGCTGTTCGTTGGTGACACCGGTTCCTATTTCGAGCGCAATGTTGTTGTGCGGGTTGCGCGACAGCGGCACCGATACGCCGGTGTTTTCCACCGTGCGACGCGCTATCTGTGCGAACGGATCGTGCTCGTACACCGCCTCCGAGAAGAACGACGGACGCGCTGCCGCGGCTGAATCGTTCGGCCCCAGTGCGAGATCGTAGCGCAGCGTCGCGGAGAGAAAGTTTTCCGTCGCCGATCCTTCCCGACTGCCGAATTCCCGCTTGCCGCTGAGCGCGATTTGCGTCCTGTCGGTGCGCCGCGCAACCGCCCCGGTGAACCCAAGGTTGCTGACGTTGGCGTTGCCGCGCGTGAGGAGATACGTGGCTCCAAGTGACCGCTTCCATCCGACGTGAGATACGTACGTCGGAAGAGCGCGCGCGGCGAGCGGAATCGCCTGCGTGGGGTGGGCCAGCTTCTCGAGAGAGACACGGGGCGTCGGCGCAAGCGTCGGAATCGTCATGACGGGACCCACGACCGCTACAGTCGTGGTTGGAATCTCCGGCAGCGGTGCGAGCGCGAGCGTACCGAGGCGGCGAAGGGCCGTGCTGTCACTCGATTCACAGAGCGCAATCGCGCTCCGGTCCAGAGAGAGTCGGCCGAGCGACTTGTGGGTTATCCGGACTTTCGTTGTGGACACCGATACCAGGACCCCACTCAGACGATCGCCGTTGGCGAGATAGCAGGTGACGGGGGAGGGTTTCGGCTGCGCGTGGCTGGCAAAGCCAGCGACGACGAGCAGTGCTGAGACGAACATGGCAGTGGGACAAAGTCAACCGATGCAGGAGCATCGAGGCGACCTGCAAGCTAAACCCGCATCACCGCCGGCACAGGCTCCGTCGAGAGTTTGGCGAAAGCTTGCGGAGCGCCCAGTTGAGCGCCAGTAGGGTGCTAGTTGAGCAGGCGGGCGGCCGTCAGAACCCAGCTGCTGTCTGCGGCAGGCTTGAGGAGGCAGGCGAAGTTCCGCTCACCGGACGCCGTCGAAACAGTGCCGGTCACGCCGGCTCCGCCAAGAGAATCGTAGTAGACATGCTCAGCGTCGGTACTGAACTTCGCCGTGGCGCGGGACGCCAGCTGGTCGCGCACAGCGTCCTCGCATGTGCGCTGCGCCAGTGCGCGCCGCTGGTCGCGCTGATCCTGGCCCGAGGGTCCGCAGGCGACCGCCGATCCGGCAATGGTGAGGATGACGATGAAAAGGTACCCGCGCGACCGCGCCATCGCGCCTCCGTTGGACCAGTTAGACAGCGGCGTGGTGGCCGCGACGATGCTTTCACACTGACGAGCAACCAGGCCCTATGGTAACAACCGTCGAGCTACCGCACCACGTCCGCGTCGGGGTTGAGGACCGCCGGACGCTCGCTGCCCCACCGCTTCCCCCGCCCCGTTACCCGCCGGTTTGCCCACCTTTCACCGATTCCTGCGGCCAGGACGGGAACAACCGCAGTAGCTATGGTTACGATGGCATATCGCACCAGCGGATTCGGAATTATCCTTGCCAGGCGGCGCGCGGTGCGACGGCTGACAAGAACGGCGGCTACTGATCGGAGAATTGGCAATGTGGATGGGCTGGGGTAATCAGTTCCGAGCGCAAGGGCCGTTCCGTTCCCGGGTTCGCGGGGGCATAGCCCGCATCGTTCGCGTCGCCCGCATCGCGCGCGCGGTGTTCGTATCGGCCGTCTGTATCCTCCCGGGGCTCACGTGCGGCGGCGATTCCGCTACGGGCCCGCGAACACTGAAGGCGCCGCCTCCGCTCGCAATCATCAAGTTCGATCGGTTGGTGGATTCTGTCGATTTGCAGGGCACGAGCACGATCATCGCCACATTCTTCGACTCCACCGGATCACCTGTTGTTCCGACGTCGATCTCGTGGAGCATCGCCGACTCGACCATCGCTAGAGTATCGAGCACGGGCGTGGTGACCGGTGTGCACACGGGCACGACGACGGTCACCCTGCGGGCGAACAGTGTGTCGGCGTCGCTTCCCGTAGTCGTGACGCCTCCAGCCGCGCGCGCGAGGATTGTGCCTGGCGTGCTCGATCTCGGCGTCGGACACACTATTGCGACACAGACGCTGGCATTTTCAGCCGCGGGTGACACGCTGCACGGAAGAACTTACACCTACTCGGTCAACAATCCTGCGGTTGCATCAGTCACCGCGGCTGGTGTCGTGCATGGAATCGCGCCGGGCAAGGCTACGCTCACAGTTACTTCAGGGGCGGCCTCGGCCACCGCTCCCATTTCAGTCGCCGCGCTCGGCATCGCCGGCTTCAAGATCGATCTCCGATTCGTCGGCAACGTCTCATCGACGGTGAAAACGGCAGCGGCGCAGGCGGCGCAGAGATGGGAGACTGTAATCTCCGCGCCGCTCATCCCATACCATGTAGTCACCACGGCGAACCTGTGCGGCGCGGGAGTCCCGGCAGTCGATACGATCGAAACGAGCATGATGATCGTCATCCAGTCCGATTCGATCGACGGACGATCGAATACGGTCGGACTTGGCGGCCCGTGCATAATTCGCGACGACGCGCCGCAATTCACCGCACTCGGTACCATCACCGTCGATTCCGCCGATGTCGCTTCGCTGGACCAGCAGGGTGTTCTGGTATCGATGCTGACTCACGAGATGGGTCACGTGCTGGGCATCGGAACTCTGTGGTCAGATGGTACGGTCCGCGATTCGGTGACGTACTTTCCGAACACGGCCGCAGGGCTTGGCGGACCTGATCCCGTCTTCATTGGCCACGCGGCGAGAGTCGCATCTGCTGCGCTCGGCTTCACATCCGACTCGTCGCTCGGCGTTCCGATCGAGAACTCGGGCGGTGATGGAACGCGCGACGGCCACTGGCGTGCGACTGTATTCGGTCACGAGCTGATGACGGGCACGCTGCACAACGGGCTGGACCCGCTGAGTCTCGTGACCATCGAGGCGCTGGCAGACTTTGGCTATACCGTAGTTCCGGAGGCTGCCGACGACTTCAGCGCGGCGAATGCGTTCAACCCCAACGTCGCTGTCTCTCCCTCCGCCGCCATCAACGTTCCTTCCGCTGCGTCTTCGGGCACTACGATCAACGAGCGACTGCTGTTCCCGCGGTTCACGGTGTCACGCAGTGGCACTCTGCACCGGATCCGTGGGTCGTCCGGGCCTGCCGCACCAAAGTGACGTCCGTGACGCTGTAGCCGCCTTGACGTCATCGTGGTATGTGGCTCTCTTTCGCAAACCCCGAACCGGAGAGCGCTACGTGTCACGGCACCTGCATTCGTTACTGATCACAATTGGACTGCTCGCTGCGCCGATTGTGACGCACGCACAGATCAGCGGCGCGGAGTTCGCAGCGAGACGCGATTCGCTCGCGACACACGTCGGGAACGGCGTCGTGATAGCATTTGGCGGAAGGACACCGGTTACAGATTTCGGGCCGTTCTACCAGCTCCCTGCCTTCCACTACCTCACGAACTTCGACGAGGCCGACGCTGCATTCGTCATGGTCGTACGCGACGGTCGTGCAACCAGCAGCACGTTGTTTCTCACGCCGATCGATCCGCGCACGGCATTCTACTACGGACGGCGGCCGGACTCCGCGAGTGTGACGAGCACGCTCGGCGTCGGGGCGCGATCGTTCAGCGCGCTCGGCGCGACGGTGGATTCGCTCGCCACGTCGGGACTGCCCATCTACACGCTGGCGGATTTCGCGGACGCGGACTTCGCACGCCAGGACTCGCTTACGCGCGGACGCATGTTCGTCCGCACGCTCGTCGCGAACCATCCTGGACTCGTCGTGAAGGATGCGCATCCTATCGTCGATGCACTGCGCGCGCGCAAGAGCCCGGCAGAGATCGCGCTCCTCAGGCGCGCCGCTCAGATCAGCTCGGCGGGGCACGTCGCCGTACTGCACATTCCCGAGCCACGGCACGAATACGAGCTCAAGGCCGCTCTCGAAAACACGTTCACGAAGATGGGTGGCTCGCGGCCTGCGTACGGATCGATCGTCGGTGCTGGACAGCGCGGCACCCAGTTGCACTACATGCTGGACAGTGGCACTGCACGGCCGGGCGATCTCGTCGTGATGGATGCAGCCACGGAATATCAGGGCTACGCCGCCGATGTCACACGTACGATTCCGGTGAGCGGGAAGTTCACGCCGGACCAGCGCATCATCTACCAGCTGGTGCGCGATGCGCAGGCGGCCGCGGAGCGCAATTCCGGGCCGGGCATGTCCGCCACGGCAGCAACCGACTCCGCAGTTGCGATCCGTGCGTCCGGTCTCGCGAAGCTCGGGTTGATCGAGAGCGTCGACGCAACGTTCGATCCGCCATGGAAGGTGGACTGCACCGCTGCACCAGCGCAGTGCAGACAATCCATGCTCTGGATGATTCACGGAATCAGCCACGGGCTCGGACTCGCGGTGCACGACCCCGCGCAATTTCACACGGGTGACAGGAAGTTCATGAAGGGCGACGCATTCACGATCGAGCCCGGCATCTACATAAGCACGGCGGCGCTGGACGTTCTTCCCGACACACCGAAGAACCGGGCGTTCATCGCGCACGTACGCACCGCAGTCGAGCGTTACAACAATACCGGAGTTCGCATCGAGGACGATTACGTGATAACCGATCGCGGACTGGAGCGCATGAGCAGTGCACCACGGGAGATCGACGAGATCGAGAGCATCATGAAGACGCGGCCCACGAGGAAATAGCCGCCGCTCGCCTCCACGGACCGACCGCTTACACGTTGCATACACCGCTCGCCCTTGCCGGCGAGCGGTACTGGGCGAAGATTGACGCGTACCCGAAAACCGTCCCAACCACGCTCATTGCACTTGCTGGTGTGTCAGTCCTTCACGTATGGGAGGTACGATGCGCACTCACCGCTCGAATGCGTGGTTCGGTGTCGCGGCAGTTGCTTCATTGCTGGGATGTGCCACCGCGGGCGTGCAGAAAGGTGACCGAACGTCCGACGGTACAGTCACGATCACACAGGAACAGATCGCACGCACGTCGGCGACGTCCGCGTGGGAAGTGCTGAAGAACGAAGTGCGCCGATACACATACAAGGAAGACCGGTCGGGAAGGCCCCTCCGAATCGTGGCCCAGCGCGGAGTCAGCTCGATAATACTGTCCGACTCCGACGCACCGATGGTGATCATCGACGGTGCACGCCTGACCGACGTTGCCGCGCTCGCGCAGCTCCCGGCGAGCGCCATTACCAGCATCGAGATTCTGAGTGGAATTCGCGGCAGCGGCTCTCAGGGCACCAACGCGTCGGCCGGCGTGATCTACATCCATACACGCGACGCTTCGTCGCCGTAGCGAGTTTCATGGCAGCGCGAAGGGGGGCAGGCTACGATGTGTTGTAGCCTGCCCCCCTTCACTTGCAACCCCAAGGTTCTACGCTTGATTCTGCTTGCACGACCCCGCGACGTAACTCGGGTTGTTCTGCTCGGCCTGCGGTACCGGCGTGTTGACGTCAGTGCCGTAATTGCCACCGTTGTGAACGTAGATACCGGTCGGGAAGACCTGTTCCGCACCGAGACCGTACTGGCGGATCAAGCGACGCAAGTCACCGAGGCGATGCGAGGTGAGATAGAGCCAGTATGCGCGCTCCTTGAAGAGCTGATCTCTCTGCGCTGCAGCTGTCGTCTGAAGCGTTAGCGGCGGAAGTGAATTGGGTGGATACCCACGGAGCGAAAGCAGCGCAGCGTTACTGCGAAGCGCGTTGAGGATCGTGAGCGCGTTGGTCGGGCTGCCGGCCTGAAGTGCCGCTTCCGCCTCGATCAGTCGTGCTTCCACACCGTCGGCGATCACCGTCGATGACGTGCGCGACGGATACTTGGTCTGCACGAACTGCTTGGTGAAGCCGTCGAAGCCAAGGCCGGTACCTGCACGGACGCTATCAGCGACGCGTGGATCCGCGGCAGCACCCTTTGCCTTGATATCACCATCGCTGGCGTAGGGCAGACCATTGGTTCCCTTTCGGTCTGCCTCACCGAAGCGGGCAACGTTGGCCGTCAACGCCCACGTGCCGTTGTTCTTGCCAGCGCTGGTCTGTGAATGGGTGTAGACGTACTGGAACGTCGTTGGAACGCCTGCGACCGCAGCTGCGGCGCCGGCGAAGTCGCCCTTATCCAGAAGCGCGCGGCCCAATCCCACAGCCGCGAGCGACTTGATGCTCGCGGTGAGCGACGATCCACCGCCGGCAGTTGCCTGATTGAACTTCGATATCGCACTGTCTGACAGCTGATCAGTCGTCAGGCCGACGCCGAAGGTAAACGAGCCGTCCGAATTCTGAACGCTGGTCGGAACGGAACCGCAATAGTTTTCCGCGAACAACACGTAGACCATGCCGTTCAGTGCCAGTGATTCCGCGTAGCCCGTGCTGTCGGCCTTGGTTTTCGCCAGTGCCTTGAAGGCGCTGACCGCACGTTCCGTAGCGGCGCGCGCCTGGTTGAGCGTCAGGAACAACGGTCCCAGGCTCGTGTTGGTGATCGTTTGGGCCCGCTGATCTGTCTCGATACGCGTCGGAAATGTTTCGGTATTGATGAATTCGTCCGACAGCGTGGCGGACATTTGAACCTGCTGCCAGTCTCCGGTTGGCCCGTCGAACGCGCCCCCGAAGGAGCCGACGGCACCGGCGTACAGTGCCGGCAGCGCCGACGCGCTCGTGAACGCATCAGGTCGTGCCACGTCCGGATCTGTTACCTGCAGGATCTTCTGCGTATCGCAAGCGGAGAGCGTGATCACGGCGGCTAGAGCCGCGAATCGGGCCGGCCGACCCGTGATTCCACGCAAGACTGTTCCGATCTTCATGTGTTGTCTCGGTGAGAGGGTCGTCTTATCAGTAGTTGACATTGATGCGTGCGGTCCAGGTACGCGACGGTGGAAGTGTCAGGAAGTCCGAAGTCGAGAAATTCGCGTTGGCGGTCGAGTTGACCTCTGGATCGAAGCCCTTGTAGTTCGTCCATGTGTGCAGATTCCGCCCCGCGATGGTCAGATCCAGACCGCGTGCATGGAATGCACGGGCCACGCGTGGCGATGCGATGAACGTAACCGACAATTCCCGGAGCTTCGTGAAGGTTGCGTCTTCCACGTAGCCTGCGTCGGTGCCCAGCGAAGTCGCGGCAATCGATGCTGCCTGGTCCGCAAGTGGCGTCGACTTGTCGTACGCTGCCTGACAGTTGCCGAACGCGCAACGGAAGCGCGCGGTGTTGTTGAACAGCTTGAACCCGCCCTTGTGATCGATCAGCGCGGAGAACCTCATCCAGTTGAACAACGTAAGGTTCGGCGTGATCGAATAGTTCTTGGTCGGGAAGATGTTGCCGAGATACACGGCCGTATCACCGACAGTGATTTCCGAGCGCGCGATGATGCCGTCGCCGTTCGCGTCCTTGAATGACATTGGCTTGAGCCAGTACGATCCCAGCGCGTATCCGACGCGATGCTGCTGATCGCTGTTGACCACGATCGGCGGCACGGGCTTCCCCGTCGGCAGCAGGCCGAGCGTGAGCAACTTGTTGTTGTTCGTCGACGCGTTTACGGAGAAGTCGAACTGGACTTTCCGGGCATCGAGCACCTTCACGTTCGCCACGTATTCCCATCCGGTGTTGAGCACGGCGCCAAGATTCTGGAACTGAGTCGCCGTCAGACCGAGCGATGGAGCGAGCGGAACAGCGACCAGCAGGTCATCCGTTCGCTTGTGATAATGCGTAACCTCGAGACCGATATGCTGCGCGAGGAATCCAGCATCGAAACCGAACTCGACCTCGG